>CAZJOU010000344.1:0-2292 GCA_964547685.1 uncultured Treponema sp.
ACATGTTGCTTGATAAGGGCATTACTGTAAAAGAAGCATTCGCTTCTATAAAGAGAGTTTAGCGTGGATTATATTGTAAAAATTCTTCCAACAGCAATTGATGACATTCAAGAAATTTATAATTACATTGCTTTTGAACTTAAATCTGTAATAAATGCAGAAAGGACAATTTCAAAAATTAGAACGGAAATTGAAAATTTAAAAACTTTTCCAAACGGATTTAGGCTTTATCCAAAAGAGCCATGGCATTCACGAAAATTGCGTTTTATGCCCCTTGGAAACTACATTGTATTTTTTATTGTAAATGATACAAAACTCGAGGTAAATGTGCTTCGGATTTTTTATGGTCGAATTGACTTTGCAAAAATTTGGACTTAGCCTTTAATTAGTAGTTTTCGTTATTCTGTACAAAAACTTATTGAATTAAATAATTTCCAGCGGGTCTTTAGAAACGTCTGTGTGATTTACTACGATAAATGCGTTTAAGTCTGGAGCGTCGCGGTTCATTAGCGAAAGAATTAAATAGCGCGCTTTTGAATCGAAAAACAAGCGTTTGTCTTCTTCGCTTGGACGGCTTGGGCTTTCTGGGTGCGAATGCCAGTTTCCTAGCGGAACCAAGCCTTTAGAACGCATATCTTTTATTGCTTTTAGCTGATCTTGCGGAGAAATGTTAAAGTGTTCGTTTGAATGGTCAGTGTTTTCTAAAAGATAAACTTCTTCTATGTGTTTTACGCCGTCAATTTCTTTTCCGGCAATTAAACCGCACGCTTCTTCTGGAAGACACTTTTGTGCGTGCGATAAAATTTTTTCGTAATCAGATTTTTTTAGTGTTATCATAACAATTTCCTTTTTAAACCTTGCAGGTTTAATCCGCTTATTTAGGGGAAGACAAACCCTCTACTGCGAAGCGGGGTTTTTCTTCCCCTAAAACCCCTACTTTTCCCAGCACGCTTTAGGGGCTAGCCCCTAAAAACCCCAATCAATTACTTAATATCGTCATTGCAAGCCGTAGGCGTGGCAATCTTATTAATGCTTGAAAACTTTTCTAAGATTGCTAGCCTTCGGCGACCTTCGGTGCGCGATGCTCGCAATGACGTGCAATTCCTAATTCAGCATTCCTATTTCCTAATTTTTAAGGTCGCATTCTGCTTGTTCGTAGTCAATTAGTTTTGTTATTGTCGGATGGTCGCCGCAAACTGGGCATTTTCCGTCGCGCTTTGGCAATTTTATTGAATGAAAATCGTTTGTTAGCGCGTTGTAAGTTAAAAGCCGACCAACTAAGTTTTGACCAACGCCAATAATGTATTTAATTGCTTCCATTGCCTGCAAACTTCCGATTACGCCGCCCATTGCGCCAATTACGCCGGCCTGCTTACAAGTTGGAACTGCATCTTTTGGCGGCGGATCTTTAAATACGCAACGGTAACACGGACCTTGACCTGGAATGTACGTCATTAACTGGCCCTTAAAGCGAATAATTCCTGCGTGGCTGAACGGTTTTTTTGCCATTACGCAAGCGTCGTTTATCAAAAACTTTGCAGGAAAGTTATCTGTTCCGTCGATTATAAAATCGTAATCTTTGATAATGTCCATAATATTGGAAGAATCCAAAAATTCGTGGTAAGTAATAACTTTTACATCTGGATTCATTGCTTCCATTGTTTCTTTTGCAGACTGAACTTTTGGTTTTCCAACGTCAGCAGTTTGGTGAATAATCTGGCGCTGAAGATTAGATAAGTCTACTTCGTCTGCGTCTACAATTCCAATTGTGCCAACTCCGGCTGCAGCAAGATACATTGCACAAGGAGCACCAAGTCCGCCGGCACCAACGATTAAAACTTTTGCATTTAAAAGTTTTTTTTGACCTTTTACGCCAACTTCTTTTAAGATAATATGGCGCGAATATCGTTCTATTTGTTCGTCTGTCATAACATTTCCTTTTAAACCTTGCAGGTTTAATCCGCTTATTTAGGGGAAGACAAACCCTCTACTCGGAAGCGGGGTTTTTCTTCCCCTAAAACCCCTACTTTTCCCAGCACCGCTTAGGGCTTTGCCCTAAGAACCCAAAACATTTTTCAGCACGCTTCTTAGGGTAGTTTTATTAGTGATAAGATTGCTTTCAAACTTTTCTAAGATTGCTTCGTCACTACGTTTCTCGCAATGACGCTCATTCCTAATTTTATATTGAGCCGCCACCCATAAAGTATAGGAACTCTACTGTGTCGCCGTCTTTTAGAACGGTTTTTGGTTCGTCTTCTTTGCTTACGAACTCTTCGTTAATAGAAACTGTTA
>CAZJOU010000345.1:0-2292 GCA_964547685.1 uncultured Treponema sp.
ATTCACGCTGCAGATCCTCCAAAAATCTTATTGGATCCTCACAGACATAAATCAGGTACAGTGCCAGTGTCAAGCCACAGCAAGTGCATTCTCCGTACTCCAACTTACAGTAGCCACGGGCAGACATCGCTAGGAGGATTGCCATTTCCTCCTGGCTGATATCCATTTCTGTCCGTCGTTTGAGTAGTGCGTCGTGAAAAAACGTCTTGAACACAGTCCTATAGTGTTTTCTCACTGCGACTACCCCCTCTGCCAGAATCCACTAAAATTCTAATCAGTTTTAGAAGGAACCGCCATGAACTGTGGTTCAGAATTTCAGGGCATGCGTTCTGCTATAACATTATTTTTAATCTCCAAAACACCACGTCCTATTTCTGACCCCAATTTCCATCTATGTACAGCTTATAGAAGTGTGAGTGTTTACAACATCCAGTTCTCTCTTCAAAACAGCGGCATACCGAGTATGCCGCCGTTTTCTCCATTTTAGGTTTCAATCAGAACCTTTATGATTATTTTCTGCACATGATTTTTTCCGCCACAGTGTACCCCGGGCACATGACCGTCCTCTGGGAAGAAGATAATGACATCTCCTGGGACTGCACAAAGCCAGCTCATTTCTGTACAAATAGGTGCCAGTAGTGTATCAACGGTTTCATTGTAAGGCTTCGACACTTCACCTATCTGTTCCAGCGGCAGATATCCGATATTCTCCTTACCCTCCTGGATAAACATTACATCAATATATTTTTTATGTGCCTCTAATGCAGCATCCTCTGGATTTTTGGTATCGTATTCCAGCGAGACGGAATAAAGGTTATCTCCATCGTGCATCTGCTTACCCGGTACAAACATCTCATTTGCCATATTTTTAAGTAATTTAAATGCGTTCTGAAATCTTGGATGCGTGCATGCATACCGCATGCATTGCTCAATCGTCGTATGGATCATTACACTATTCACTTTCTCAAAAGATAGCTGAGGAACATTTAAACTTTTGTTTGTCCATAAGCAAAGTATAGGCCAGCTTCCTCACAACATCTAATTGATTGCAACGGCTTCCATCATGTCACTCCACTGGTTTTCCATATCCCGTACCAATTTAAACTGTGTCCGGCAACGGTCCAAATTCTGATCTTGGTAACGAATGTGGAAATAATGGTCGCCCTCAATATAATCTGTCAGGAATCGAATACCACATTCCAAAGTCAT
Source organism: uncultured Treponema sp. (assembly GCA_964547685.1). Classification (GTDB taxonomy): domain Bacteria; phylum Spirochaetota; class Spirochaetia; order Treponematales; family Treponemataceae; genus Treponema_D. The sequence continues at coordinate 1,210 of CAZJOU010000345.1, forward strand.
CAGTTTTGCACCCCAAGGAAGATATTGCAACTCTGCTTCTGTCAAACAGCCTCCAGCACCTTCCAAAAAACCTTGGGTATAAATCCGGTAAAGTTCGATATCAAAATTAACTTTACTCAAGTCTTTCTCATCTTCAGCACAATGATTGGCGCCAAATCGGATCGAATCACCAAAATCATTGATTGCAAGGCCAGGCATAGTCGTATCCAAATCAATGACACACATTCCCTGCCCCGTCACTTTGTCAATAAGCACATTGTTCAGCTTGGTATCATTATGCGTCACACGAAGAGGAATTTTTCCTTCTCTCTGCGCCTGAAGCGCTACGGAGCAATCAGCTTCCCTTGACAGCACAAAGTTGATCTCATCTGTGCAACTGACCACACGACCCAAGGGATCATCTGAAATAGCCTTTTTCAGTTTGGCAAGCCGATCTTCCGTGTCGTGGAAATGCGGAATAACCTCATGTAAACTCTCGGCCGGATAATCGCTGAGCATCCTTTGAAATTTACCGAACGCTACCGCAGAAGCTCGAAACAGAGCTGGCGTTTCGGCTGATTGATAACAATAGCTGTTCTTGACAAAAGGAAACACTCGCCATGCGCCACCCATGCTGTCGGTATAGTAATCCTTACCATTACGGGGACGGATTACTTTCATGGTTTCTCTTGTGGGATCACCACCTACTTCTGCGATTTTTCTTGCCAGGTGTTCCGTAATGCCGATTATGTTTTCCATCAGTTCTTCAGGATGTTTGAATGCAACTGCGCTCATACGCTGCAAAATAAAGCAACGGCAGCAATCATCCTCTGGTTGGGTATGCACACAAAATGTATCGTTGATATGTCCACAACCATACCGCATTGCGCCCACAACCGGTGCTCCAAAGTCAAAAGCCTCCATGGCCTCATGTAAGGTGGTTTCTGCTGTATTAATCATTTTCATTCTCCCACAGATTATCAGGATACACTCCCGCGGCTGTCTTTTCTGCAATTGCAGCAACTACAATTGGCTTATCTGCCTGATAGGTCACACCATACCACTTGTCAGGACTACGAAGCACCTTCACGCGAGCCTTCTTCT
>CAZJOU010000346.1:0-1086 GCA_964547685.1 uncultured Treponema sp.
TTCAACTCCTTTACAAGCGTTATCAGATTTTTTTGCCATTTTTGTACCTCGAAATCATTAGTCAAAATTTCGACTTTTATTGATTCAGCAAAATTATCTGTGCTTTCGCGGAAATCCGTTTTTGCTACGCACAGATAATTTTTATAGGTTTGCCTCAAAAGTCGAACTTTTACCTATCATTATTTAAATGCAGTTTCTTCATATAGAAGAATAATGCAAAAACGCAATTTTGAGTAGTGAAACCTTTTCAATCTATAGTTTCCAAAAACGCAACATAAAAAAGTGATTAGTGAATTGAATGCAATAAGAGGAGAAATGTTATTTTGAGCCGCCACTCGTCATTCTGAGCCGTAGGCGAAGAATCTATTGGAAAAAACTTGCAAATACTTCTGTTTAACAGTAGTATTATATTATGATAAATTCTTTTGCTGATTCTGAAACAGAACTAATTTACAACGGAAAGTTGAGCCGAAAATTACCACCAACAATTCAGAATACAGCAAGAAGAAAATTAAGAATGATTGCCGCCGCAAAAGTTATTGAAGATTTAAAAGTGCCACCAGGAAACAGGCTTGAAAAACTTTTAGGAGATTTAAAAGGTTTTTATTCTATCCGAATAAATGACCAATGGCGAATAAAATTCAAATTTGATAATGGAGGTGCAGAAAATGTCAAAATCGAAGATTACCACTGATGAAAGATTACCAAATATTCATCCAGGCGAGATTTTACAAAAGGAATTTCTTGAACCAATGAATATAAGTGCTTATCGTTTGGCAAAAGAAATTAATGTTTCAGAAGCACGAATTTCGGAAATAATTCATGGAAAAAGAGCCATTACTGCCGACACAGCAATTCGTTTTTCAAAGTTTTTTGGCACTTCCGCAGAATTTTGGCTTAATTTGCAAAATCTTTACGACTTAGAAGAAGAACAAAATATTCATTCCGAAAAATTTGAAACAATAAAATTGTACAACTACGCATAAAAAAACGGCTATCAACAAAAACGCTGGTAGCCGTCTGCAATATTTTTATTTGTTTTTAGAATTCTTCGTTAGAAATTGCTGCTTCAATTTCTTCGCGTGT
>CAZJOU010000346.1:1186-2285 GCA_964547685.1 uncultured Treponema sp.
AAACGTATACGTCGTATATTCATCAAATCCATTTCTATTTTTACGAACTGTCCACAAACTGTTTACTTTTTTCTGGTTATTTGTTGCAGATTTTGTTGATATGTTCGTTTTAGTTGATTTTGTTGTTCCAGAACTTGCAACATTTTGTTTTAAATAATCATCTTTTGTAATTGTGTCGCGAGCCATTGCACAAACTTCGCCAGTTTCTACATCAACAACGCGAGCACTCACAGTCATTTCGTTTCCTGTGTCGCGCAAAGTTCCGTAGCAAACATAATCTACGCCAGCAATCTGTCCAATTTCTTTTGCAGTTTCTTCGTTTACAAGTCCGCTTGCTTGGAACTTCTGTTCATTCAAAATTTTTTCAAGATTTGCTCGCTCAATAATTCGCACTTTTCCTGTATTAAAAACAGCTTCTGTAAGAGCATCTGTTACATAATTTTCTGTTAAAGTATTTCCGTTATCTGAATTTAATGCAACAAACGCATAACTTGCTTTTTTGCCATTTTTTCCATTTTGCAAAAGTTTTTGTGCAAGTTCTTCAAATTGGTCTACAATGGAATCGGAATCAAGTCCGCTTGCTTGTCGTCCTTGAACTGAAATATTTTTATAAACATTCCAATCAAAAAGTGCAGCCATTACAGTTCCATCATTTTGAGGCATAATCATTATGGACATTTCTTTTATACTTCCATTTGTGTCTGCAACTGGATCTGCATATTGACCACCAAGATCTGCAATTCCGTTTTCTTTAAAATTTCCGTAACGCGCTTCTAGTTTTTTCTGTGAACCATCATTAAAAACAAATTCATTTACAGAAAAAAGTCTTCCCATGTAATAAAAAAAACTTAACGTTTTTACATTTTTATCTTTTGTCGTTACATAATAAGCATCAACATCTTGTGTAAACGCAGATTTTATTTGTTCTTTTTCTGCATCAGAAATTGATGTTAATTTATAACCTGCCTTTTTTGCATCATCGATTGTTGAACCCCAAACTAAATCAAAATAACCTTTTTTTGAATTTATTGACTTAGCAAAAACGCTTGTAACAAGGGCAAGCATTAAAACAGAAAAAATAACTTTCTTTTTCATTCTT
>CAZJOU010000347.1:0-2282 GCA_964547685.1 uncultured Treponema sp.
GCCCCGCACGGTGGGTAGACCGCAACGAAGTGCGGGCGTAGGGCGGTTGTCCGCCCTTTATGCTTTATTTTTGCTCTAAATCTTATCATCAAACTTTCCGATAAAAAAGTATGGCTAAAGAAAAACAAAATAAGCCGAACAGCGGGCTTTATGTTGCTGTATTTTTTGTTCTTGTAATTTTAATTCTTATAATGTTCTTTGTAAAAAAAGACAACATTGTTTCTAATCTTAAAAAAACCAATTTTTTTGAACGAATTGGAATGTCTACGCCAGAATTTGTAGAAAATCATACAGAAAAAGAAAGTGAAAATAAGCCAATTCAAGAAGATTTTGAAATTGATTTAATGGGCGACGAAAACGAAAGTAACGAAAACACAGCTGACGAAGATTTAGTTGAATCAGAAAACGAAAAAATTACTCAAAGTTCAGAAAATTCTAATTCCGCTAAAAGTAATGAAGTTGCTAAAAAATCGGAAGTTGCGGAAAATGCAAAATCCGCACAAAACGAAACTTCTACCAAAGTTGAAAACGTAAAAAAAGAAACAGAAAAAAGTTCTTCAACGAAAACAACGCAAAAATCAACAACAAAAAGTGTAAGCGCAACACGAACGGCAACTTTGTATTTTGTTTCTATTGGTTCGGACGGTTCTGTAAATCGCGCAAGTGTAAAAAGGCAGCTTCCAAAAAGCGATTCGCCGCTAACCGACGCAATAAAAGCGTTGCTTTCTGGTCCTGTTCCGGGCGAAAAAAATGTTATGAGTTTAATTCCGTCTGGTTCAAAATTAATTGGTGCAAGCGTAAAAAATGGAGTTGCAACTTTAAATTTTAACGAAAACTTTGAATTTAACACTTACGGAGTAGAAGGAAGCATTGGTCAACTTATGCAAATTGTTTACACAGCAACAGAATTTTCTACGGTTCAAAGCGTTCAATTTTTAATAGAAGGCGAAAAGAAAGACTACTTGGGTAGCGAAGGACAATGGATTGGTTCGCCACTTTCTAGAAGTTCGTTTTAATTTTTGCTAATTTCGAACGAATTAATTATTTTTTCAAAGTAATTTTGATTTTTTTCGTAAACGTCGCTAAAAACCGAAAGAGAGCAATATTCGTAAGAATCGCTTTTTTCGTTTTCTAAGAATTTCTTAAAAGTTGTGGTTATATTTCCAGTTTCGAAATTATAATAATTTGCGCTATAAACGTTGTTTTTAATTTTTAGATTTGTAAAATCAATGTAGTTTTGCCCAGAACTTAGCAAAAATTGTCGTTTTATAAAGTTTAAGTTTGATTCTGTTGTTGGCGTTTCAAAAAGAATAGCAAAATTTCCAAGCGAAAACATATTTTCTGCGTTACGTTGCCATTCAGTTGTAAGAACAAAACTACAATCTTTTAGCTCAACTTTAAAATCTTTTGCTTTTTTATTAATTTTTGCCTTATGCTTTTTTTGCTTAAAATTTGCAGAAAAACCTTTAAAGTTTTCAAAACTTTTGTCGTTTGAACTTGTTACGCGCCCGATTGTTGCAACGTAAAACATTTTTTTCGCATCGTTTTCGCTGTAAATTGATTCAATATTAAAAAGCGGAATAATTGCGTTCCATTCAATTTGAACAGAACCGCCAAATTGTGCAAAATCTTCGTTTGTGGTGGTTGTGGAGGTGGTTTCGAGTGACTCAACCACCATTCGTTCGTTCTCGGTGGTTGAGCCTGTCGAAATCACCGAGTTTTTTATTCGTCTTGAATTAAATTCGTAAACTAAATCGTGCAAATAGTTTACAATTTGCATATCGTCTTCGCTTAAAAGTTGAATGTTTAATACTTTTTCGCCAGTTAATTCTAAATGGTCAGAGTTTGGATTAATTGTAAAAAAAATTTGAATGTCTTTTTCTGAAACATTTTGTTTTGCATTTGCCGGCGAATAATAGCGCGCCGAATAAGTTTTTTCGTCGTAAGTTAAAAAGCCAACGTAACTTTCGTTTTCAAAAGATAAATCTTTGTAATAAACGTATTCGCCTGGAATGTCGTGAACAAGCGGAGTAAATCCCGGAAGAGCAAAAACGCTTACGCTAAAAAGAGAAAATAAGATTGATATAAATAAAGCAAGTTTTTTCATAGTAAAATGGTCATTGAGCCTGTCGAAATGACCAATTTAGACTTTCAATGCAGTGGTTTCGACAGGCTCAACCACCACATTTTGTTCAATTATCGAAACTTTTACGCGTTCAACTTTGCAAGTTCTTCGCGGACAATTTTTGCGGCTTCGCTTGCGGCGTTTTCTTTTGGAATTA
>CAZJOU010000348.1:0-2279 GCA_964547685.1 uncultured Treponema sp.
TATAATTACCGCCTTTCCAACCTTTGTCTTTCCGAAATCTGTGTTTTATCTTGCAGAATCATTTCCATCACTTTGCACTTCTAAAGCATCCTCACTGCCAAGAATCGTAAGTATATGCTTCAACGGAACCAGCAGTTCATCCAAATCCACCTCATTCATATGCTCTTCTTCCAAAAACTGTAATTCCTCAAGCATTGTCTCAAGATGAATCTGCACCTTTTTTGCAACCTTCCTGCCGCCTACAACCCTGACCTCGTGATTAAGCAGGGACTGGATAATATAATCCTGCTTTGACAGTCCGCTTAATTCTACTTTTACATTCAGTTCCTGTGCTTCTTCCGGTGACATACGAAATGCCACAACAACATTTCTCCACCGGTTCTTAGCATCCATTCTTTTTTCGCTCATATCAGCCACGCTCCACTCTTCATATTTGATATTTTTTCATTCCATATTCATCATAAATCAGATAAACATACCTATAATTCATAGTATTTTTTCTGATATTCACACCCACAATGCCACCATTATGGCTGTGATTATTTTAAAACTATACTGCCCGATATTTTCCAATGCTTACCACTTTGCCATTGCCACCTGATACTGCTTTTTTACCGGTATTGATTGCATCCAAGTCAATCATTTCAGCACTTTCTTCCATATCCTCAGCAATAATTCTTACACCTGCTTTACTATTGTCGCCAGACTTACCTATATCGCCAGCCACTTTAATCTCATCATCTGCACCATCTATATCATCCTCAAACTCCGCATTGACCTCATCCAGCTTGTCTGCCATTGCCACCTGCTTTGACGGGAACAGATGAGAGTAACGATAAGTAATATCAATACTTTCATGTCCCACTCTGTCTGCAATCGCAACAGCCGAGAAGCCTAAGTCGATGAGATGCGAAATGTGGCTATGCCTAAGATCGTGAATTCGTATCTTCTTCACTCCTGCCGCCTTTGAGCCTCGCTCCATCTCGTGATGAAGAAAACTCTTTGTCACCGGAAACAGCCTCTCCGTCGGCTTCTGGTCATACAGCATCGCAAAATACTCCTGCATTTCCTCCATCAGAAATTTTGGCAATTTAATCGTTCTGTTACTTTTGGGTGTCTTTGGTGTAGTGATAAAGTCCTGCCCCTGCAGCCTCTGATACGATTTATTAATACGCACCGTACATTTCTCTGTACAAAAATCTTCCATTGAAAGCGCCAGCAGCTCGCCAAGTCTCATGCCTGTCCAGTACAGCATTTCAAATGCATAAAATGACATTGGCTTGTCCATCACTGCCTCTGAGAATTTCTTATATTCCTCCGTAGTCCAAAAGAGCATTTCCTTGCTTTCCTCTTTTCCCATATTTCCCGCCTGCCTTGCAGGATTGGATTTTAAATTATAAAATCTGCACGCATGATTAAATAATGCACTTAATGTGTTGTGCATGGTTTTCTTATAAGTCTGCGAATAGCCCTCGCCATTCTCATATCTGAAGGCAACCATTTCATTCTGCCATTTTCGTACATCCCCTGCCGTAATCTCATTCATTTTCAGGTTCTTAAAATACGGAAGAATCTTTGTTTCCACGATATGCTCCTTTGTAAGCCAGGTGTTTAATTTGACTCGGTTTTTCACATCCTCCGTATACAGCTTCCAGAACTCACCGAAAGTCATATCAAGGTTATTTTCCTGTCTGATTTTGTAATTTCTCTCATAATCCAATGCCTCACGTTTTGTAGCAAAGCCTCTTTTCTTTATCTGTCTGTTTTCCCCGGTCCAGTCCTTGCTGTAAAATTTCACAAACCATGTCCCGGTTGTATTATCCTTATATGCCGGCATTTCTATCATCTCCTTCTTTTTTTGCTATCGCAGGAAGTGTGCCACCACCTCCTGCTTCATCTGTTATTACCTTGACAGAGAAGATGTTTATACTCCTATTTCTCTGCCCAAAACTCAGTCTTTATTGAAACAATGCAGTTTGCCTTATAACCTTATTCCTAATTTCAGACAAAACTGCTCTGTTTCAACACCTGTTTTCTGCTTGTTACCCTGCATCGCTTAATCCGTAGAAGCGTTCTTCAAAATATCTTCTGCTTACCTTGCCACGAATGATTACGAAGCCCTTTTTCTTAAGTTCGTCATTCATCTGCCTCATAATCTTATATGCCGCCGATTTTGAAATGCCGAGTATCTGCATCACATCTTCCACGCTGTAAAATTTCTCCATCATACAAACCCTCCTCTCTTCTTTTTTCGTACAAAAATGTTGAATGTGCTTTTT
>CAZJOU010000349.1:0-2256 GCA_964547685.1 uncultured Treponema sp.
TACCACGAATTACAGACTTTAAATAGTACCTATTTTATTTTGGACAGTAGTGAAACTGACTTTTTATTAGCGTTTCGTGAAGTTCCAAAAGTTTTTTGTGCTTTGCGATTGTGTCTGTGCATAAATCCAAGCGTGCGGCAATTTGTTTTTGGGTTTGTAGCGGCGGAAGCGGGATTTGAAGATTTGAAATTACATCTTTATTAACAGCTTTGAACGTTGAGCCTGTACTTTTTGATTTTAGATATTCAATTTGACTATTCAGATAATAAAATAAATAAAAATTGTCAAAATTCGCTTCTGTTTTGAATGTGCACAAACCTCGACCGATTGCAATTTTTCTTGGAGTAATATTTGTGTCTCCGACTGGAGCACGAACGCTCATAACAATATTTCCAGCTTCAGCAAATCTAATTGGTGAACTTGTGTAAAAATCAGATTTATTTAAATATTCAGAACCAAAGAAAATTTTTCCTTGATGAAATTCAACTCCATTCAATGGATTTTTTGAAATTGAATTTCCCTCAGGTGAAGTTCCCATTATTATTTCGCAAACATCAGAAAGTTTTACCATTTTTACAGGAGATTCTTTGCTATTTTCTAAGATTGCTTCGCTACGCTCGCAATGACGGAGTTGATTCGGCTCGCAATGACGGCTTTGCAGTTCGGGATGTCGCTTTTCTGTGGTTGCTTGCGCGACCTTCGGTGCAACAGGTTCAACCACCACGTTTTTTACATTCATAATTATTAATTATACATTATTAATTATAAATTATAAATTAAAAAAATCTGCGTAAATCTGCGAAATCTGCGGGAAATTTCTATTTTCTAAGATTGCTTCGTCACTTCGTTCCTCGCAATGACGGAGTTGATTCGGCTCACAATGACGGCTTTTAATTATAAATTATAAATTATGCATTATTAACTGTTTTTTCTGCGAAGGCTTTTTTTAATAAAATTGGAACAATCATAGAAGAAATTATTATTAAAAGAATTACTGGCGCAAAATATTTTGAGTCTATAATTCCTACGGAAAGTCCTTTTTGCGCTACGATAAGTGCAACTTCGCCACGAACCATCATTCCAAGACCAATTTTATAAGATTCGTCCCAATTAAAGCCTAAAAGTTTTGCAGAAAGTCCACAACCAATTATTTTTGCAACACAACCTACAATTACAAACGCAATGCTAAACCAAAGTAGCGATAAATCCATTCCAGAAAGGTCTGTTTTTAGTCCTATTCCCGCAAAAAAGATTGGGCTAAATATCATATAAGAGTTTATGTCTATTTTTTGTTCCATATAAGGTGCGTCTGTTAATGAACAGAATACAACGCCGGCAATGTATGCGCCTGTAATGTCTGCAATGCCAAAGAATTTTTCTGCGGCATAGGCAAATATTAGCGCAATTCCTAGTCCGTAAATTGGAATGCGTCGTGAATGTGGGTGGCGTCTGTCGTACCATTTAAATACGCGGAAAACTATAAAGCCAAAAACAATTGCTGCTACAAAGAAAAGAAATGTTTTCCAAAGTGTTATTAAAATTCCGCCAGTTCCTGTGCTAATTCCTAAAACTATTGTAAGAGCAATAATTCCAAAAACGTCGTCTATAATTGCGGCACTTACTATTGTTTGTCCTAAGTCGGTTTTTATTTTTCCTAATTCTTGTAAGGTTGCAACAGAAATGCTTACGGAAGTTGCGGTTAAAATTGTTCCTATGAACATTGCTTTATAAAACTGTTGTGTTCCAAAGCCGTCGAATCCCCAAAAGCATAGTGCCATTATTGTGCCAAGTGCAAGTGGAACTAAAACGCCGCAAAGTGCAATAATTGTGGCTTTTAAGCCAGATTTTGCAAGCGACTTTAAGTTTGTTCCAAGTCCTGCGCTGAACATTATTAAAATTACGCCAATTTCGGACATAAACGAAATAAATCTGTCGGTTTCGCCATAAAGCGTTCCTGGCGCATTTTGTCCAAAGTTGTTAAAAAATGGTAAAAATCTAAGTAAAAGTCCAGCAATAATCATTCCGGCAACTTGCGGAATTCCTATTTTTTTTGCTAATGTGCCAAGATACTTTGCTACTATTACAATAATTCCAACTGATAAAAGAATTTGTAGCGTAATATCGCTGTTTGTTGCCTGTTCCATAAGTTCCTCGAAAAATATGTAGATTTGTGGAAAGATTGTATTGCAATTAAAAATTGACAAATCAATTCGGAAAACCTGCCGACTGGAAACGGCTTCCGCGTTCGTGTAATTG
>CAZJOU010000350.1:0-2207 GCA_964547685.1 uncultured Treponema sp.
CTAAAACGCATTTTAGACCGTGAAGGTGCAAAAGGCGTTATTGTAAATTCCATTTTTGGTTACGGACATCAAAAAGGAGCGGGACAAGTTTACACTCGCGAAGAAACGCCAGGAATTAATCTTTTACCAAAAATTAGCGTTAGAACTGTTGTAAAAGACGAAATTGTAGAAAACATAATTAAACGCGTTTTAGACGAATTGAACACAAACAGTTTTGGCGACGGAAAAATTTTTATTAAAAACGTAGAAGACGCAATAAAAATAAGAACCGGCGAGCGCGGAAATGACGCTTTGTAGTTTTTTTATAGATTTGTAGAAATTAAAAATTAAGAAAACTTCCGTAAAAATCCGTTTTGCATCACGTGGTGTTGGTGCCCGTGTGATTTCGCGTTTCACGCTCAACACACATACCAACAAACGTGTGCAAATCCGGTTTTTACTTCAGTTTTCTTAATTTTTATTGTTATCAAAATCTGCGAAAATCTGCGAAATTTGCGGGAAATTTCTTTTTCCACAAATCTATAAGTTTTTCACGAAAAACTAGAATTTGTAACTTAATAAAAGTTAGCGAAGCGTGAAGGATTGTAGTGGCCACGAAGTGGGTGCGAAGCACCGAAGGCGCTTTTGCGCCGTAGCCACGAAAAGCCTGACCCGAGCGAAGCGAGTGGGCACGCCCAAAATATTATTTTATTTCTTGCTTTATACAAATAGAATTTGTGCTATACTTCTAAATTATGACATTAGTAGACAAATTTAGAAGTGACGCTACACGCATTGTAAAACGTGAACGCGCAGAAAATAATGGTCGCTACGATTTTAAAAAAGCGTGCGATTTAATTCAAAATCTTTTTGAACGAAATTGCGTTGTTCCTGCTAGCATTGCACGCTCCGTAGCTTTTTATTGGCGCGACGAATATATTGACCATTCAGAAAATGCCGCAAACGAACCAACCGAAGAACATATAGAAAAACTTTGCGCTTTTCTTTCGTTCTTAAATAACGCAGACGAAAACGAAGAAATTCTTTCTGATTCCGATTTGCAAGAAATTAACGATGCCGTAAACGACGAAGCCGAAACAATGCCAATGGAACAACTAACTTCGCTTATGGGAAAACTTGTAGAACGCGGAGTAGTGTAAAACTTTGAACGCAAACTTGAACTTGAACGTAGACAGCAAATTTTACAATTCTTGCACTCAATGTCCTAGAAATTGTGGCGTAAATCGCGCAGAAAAAAAATGCGGATTTTGTGGCGAATCAGAAGAAATTCGTATTGCAACTGCGTGTTTGCACTTTGGCGAAGAACCGCTTATAACCGTTCACGGCGGAAGCGGAACAATTTTTTTTACGGGTTGCACTTTAAGATGCGCTTTTTGCCAAAATTATCAAATTTCGCAAGATGGAATGGGACGCGCAGTTTCTTCTGATGAATTTACCGAAATTTGTTTAAGATTGCAAAATGCTGGCGCAGAAAACATAAATCTTGTAACTGGAAGCCATTTAATTCCGAAACTTGCTAATTTTATTGAAAGTGCGCAAAAATCTGGCTGTTCAATTCCGTTTTGTTGGAACAGTTCTGCTTTTGAAAACGTAGAAATGCTTGAACTTTTAAAACCTTTTGTAAAAATTTGGCTTCCAGACTTAAAAACGTTGAATGAAAATCTTTCCGAAAAATTATTTGGCGCAAAGCAATATCCAAAAGCGGCAGAAAAAGCAATTTTGTGGATGTTAGAAAATTTTCCACTAAAAATTACGCAAAAAAAATCTGCTTTTGATTATGTTGATTCAAATGGCGAAAAAGTAAAAAAAGGTCAGAAAAAAAGCAAAATGGAACAAGGCGTAATTGTGCGTCATCTTTTTATGCCAGGAAAATTTTTAGAAACAGCAGATGTTCTTGCTTGGCTTAAAGAAAATGCAGATGGAAAAGCAATAATTTCGTTAATGAATCAATATACGCCAGTTCCTTTTAATGAAGATGAAAAAAAACTTGTGGCGCGAAAAAATGCTTTAAGCGCAATAGAAAATAGACTTGTAAATAAAACAGAAGATGAAGATTTAAAAGATTTAATAGAAGCGTACGATTTTGAAACGCTTTTTTATCAGGAATTAAGCGACGATACAAGTTGGCTTCCTGATTTTTCGCGCGTACAGCCTTTTTCTAACAAACTAGCAAAACCCGTTTGGAGTTGGACAAACGGATTTGTGGA
>CAZJOU010000351.1:0-2205 GCA_964547685.1 uncultured Treponema sp.
CAGACAAATATTACATTTTGCGAACTGCTTGGCTTTACGGCTGGGCGGGCAAAAACTTTGTTTACACAATGATTCGAGCAATGAACACGCACGATTCTGTAAAAGTTGTAAATGACCAAAAAGGTTCGCCAACTTTCGCCGGCGATTTAGCAAAAGTAATTATAACTATTATTGAACGCTCAACTTGTCATTCTGAACCAAGAAACTTCGTTTCTAATTCAGAATCTACTTCAAAACCAATTCCTTACGGAATTTACCATTGCACAGATTTAGGCGAAATTACTTGGTGGGATTTTACAAACGAAATTAAAGTTCAAGGAATTGCGGCAGGTTACGTTACAAACAAAAATTGCGTTGTAAACGCTTGCACAACACAAGAATATCCAACGCCAGCAAAACGTCCGTCTTATTCAGTTTTAAGTAAAGACAAAATTCAAAAAACGCTTGGAATAAAACTTCCAGATTGGAAAGAAAGTTTGCACACATTCTTAACTTCGCCACTTTTTGATAAATTTAGAATTGAATAAGAAAAAATAAAATATTGTTTTTTTCCCTCTTTAAACTTTTAAAAAATTTGCATTATTCAAGATGTGGACTTAGAATTAAAACTGATAAAGGGAATCTCTAAAAATTCAAATTTTGATTATTTTTAGAGATTCCATAAAAAAGTGTTTTTTCTTATCTTGTTTTACATCTACATCTAAAAAATATTAGTTAAAAAAGTTTTGGGGGAAATATGAAAAAAAGTGTTTTTGCCGTGCTTTGCGCATTGGCGGCTTTTTTGTGTTTTTCTGGTTGTTCAAACGATTTATCTAGGAACGAAAATTCAAAGTATGGAACTGTTTCTGTAAATGGAGCAGATAGTCGCGCAGTTTATGTTGGCGACATAAAAAAAGCAATCGTTACCGTAAAAGGCTACGATTCTGACGGAAATCTTTTTGAACGTTCTTCGTCGCTTGTTAGCGTTTCTAGCGGAACAGCAAGCGGAATTAGCGTTACAGACATTCCAGTTACAAACAATGCAGTTGTTACAGTCGAGTCTTACGGCGACGCAAATGGCAAAAACAAAATAAGCGGAATAAAACTTTCTGCGGTGCACGATATTGTTGCCGGAAACAATTCTATAAGCGTAACATGGGAAACAACAAAAAAAGGCAACGTTTATTCTGCACTTTTAGACGCTGGTGTAAATACAAACACACTTACAGACGAGCAAGTTTCTTCTATAAATAATCTTGTTTCTAGTTTTTCTAGTTATGATGTTTCGTTAATCGATTACGATTCTATTGCAGAAAACTTTGCTGATTTTGGTTCGTTTAGTTCTGCAAGTTCTTACGCTTTGGAAAGTGCAACGCTTTCTTTAACGACAACAGATATTTCCGACTACACATTGCAAGTTGGCGACCCAAGTAGTGCTATTAAAACAGTAAGTTCTGCAAGCGAAACTGTAACAATTTCTGACATTGCGCCAGGAACTTGGACTTTGTATGCAATCGACGGCGACAAGAACGTAAAGACAAGCAAATCGATTACAGTAAAAAGCGGAAAAAGTTATTCTGGCTCTGTTGTAAAAACAAGCGCAAACGATATTACAGATAAAATTGTAGTTTATTCTGCAATTTCACTTGGTTATTTGAATATGTACGTTTGGAATACGACAAATTCTGATATAAATAAAAAACATATAAATATGGCACAATCTAGTTCTGATTATGTTGGAACTATAGAGGCTACAAGTTGTAGCATAATTATGACAAAAGCTGTTGATGGTTGGGATTCTCAAACAGGCGATCTTTCAATTTCATCTGCTGGTGAATGGAGATTTGATGGTTCTTCATTTACAAAAGTTGAATCTACTACCGACGAAACCGTAACAATCACGCTTGATACTGACAACGATGATTCAGATGATGACGACGATAACACAGACGACGGAACTTACACAGTTCACGTTTACAATTCTAGTTGGGCGGGAACACATTATTTGTACGCGTATACAGGTTCAACAGCAATAACTTCTACTTGGCCAGGAAACGCAATGACTGCGGAAAGCACAAGCGGTTCTTACAAAATTTCTGTTTCGCTTGATTTGTCTACAGCGTCGTTAATCTTTAATAACAATTCAAGTCAATATCCAGGAAGTGGCGAATCTGGCGTTTCGTTCCCAAGTGGAGTAAGCGAGGCTTGGTTCAATCTTTCTGATTA
>CAZJOU010000352.1:0-2201 GCA_964547685.1 uncultured Treponema sp.
CAGATAAGGGAGCAATTCTGGAATAAAATAAAAACGGCGGAAAACAAAAATTAGTTTCCGCCGTTTTTGTTTTTATCAAATCTTTCTAACACACACCAATCGAATGCATATATTCTTTTAGAATTTTTGTAAATCTTTTCATTTCTTCTGGTTTTATGTCGCCCATGTTTGCTATGCGGAATGTGTCGATGTTGCCTAGTTTTCCTGGGTAAATTGTAAATCCAAACGAGCGCGCAAAGTCGTGCATTTTTTCAAAACTGTAGTTTGGCGTTTCTGGAATTAAGATTGCGGTTATAAAATGCGACTGATTTTCTTCTTTTACAAGCATTTTAAGTCCGATTTCTTTTAGCGATTTTACTAAAATCTTCCAACATTCTGTAAAGCGTTCAAAGCGTTTTTTTATTGTTTCAACTTTTGTTTCTGTAATTGCTTGGCGAAGTGCGTAAAAAGTTTGAACCGGCGGAGTAAATCTAGTTTGCTTTGTTTCCAAAAAGTATTTGTACTGGTCGTAAAGATTTAAATAATAGTTTCGCATTGGCCAGTCTTTTTGCTTTTCTAATTCATCTTTTTTGCAGATTACAAAACCAACGCCTGCCATTCCGCCAATGTGTTTGTTGCTTGTTGCAGATGCAAAATCAATTTGCAATTTTTTAAGGTCAATCGGCATTCCAGCGTAAGCGCTTACAATGTCGCAAATTGTTGTCATTCCGTACTTTTTTGCAAGCGGACAAATTTTTTCCAAAGGATTTAAAAGTCCAGTTGTTGTTTCGTGGTAAACAACTGCAAAAGTTGTGTATTTTTTCGACTTCATCTGATTTTCTAGTGCCACTAAATCAATTGGTTCGTAAGTAGAAGACTTAAAAACGTCCATATCGATTCCGTAAACGCTTGCAATTTTTGCCATTCTTGCGCCGTAAGAACCGTTATCTACAACTAAAAGTTTTCCGTTCGGCGGAACGCAGCTAGAAACCATTGCTTCGTCGGCTCCTGTTCCAGACGAGCCGAACATTACAGTTGTGTATTCAGAAGTTGGAGCAACAAAACTAGTTAAATCTTCTGCAACTTGTTCCATAACGTTTCCGAACTCTAATTCGCGCGGGCAAATGTCTGCAACAACTTGCGAATATTTTACAGAATCTGTTGTTGTAGAAGGACCTGGATTTAGCAAAACTTCGCGGCGAACTTGGCGAAGCGATTCGTTTTCTTTTATGCGCGGATAAATAAGTTTGTTCGCACGGTCGAGCATTGCTTCGTCGTCAATCTCTGTCCAAGCGTAATATTCAATTTTGCGAACGTAAATTGGTTCTTTTTCGTCATCTTTTGCAATTCGCTTAAAAACTTGTTCGTAGTCAATTTTTGCGTTTTCTGTTCTTGTTTTGTCGTAAAATTGAACCATTCGGTCAAGAAATGATTTAGAAACTTTTGAAATTCCAACAAGTTCGCCTGCAACGTTTTTAATTTCCGCTTTATTTTTGCTTACTCCGGTAAGGATTCCGTTTTCGTCTGCTTCAAGATAAACTTCGTCTTCGCTATGAGTTGGTCCAGACGCAAGAATTACGTTTTTTCGTTCATCGTTATCCAAAACAAAAAGCCCGATTGAATCGTAAAGCAAGTCGCTTTCTAAAAGCAGACAGTCGCCTTTTACAAGCGGAGCGCAAACTTCCAAAGTTCCCATGCTGCTTGTGTTTTTGTAATTGTCGTTACGAACTGTTTTAATTATGTGATATTTTTTTGCAAGTTCGTCGTAATATTCAGAACAATGTCCTGTTCCAATTATAATTTCTTCTATTCCGGCGGCAATTAGTTTTTGAACTGAACGTTCTACCATTGGAACGCCGTCAATTTCGATAAATCCTTTAGGCATTTCCTTAGTTCTTCCGCCAAATCGCGAGCCAAGCCCGCCCGCCATAATAACTGCTTGTTTAATCATATTTTGTCTCCAAATTTTCCGTCATTCTGAGTGCAGCGAAGAATCTATAAGAGATGTTTCGCTTCGCTCAACATGACGTTTGCTTTTTTCCAAGATTGCTTCGTCATTTCACGCCCTACGCATGGCTTCGGGCGAGACTCGCTAAAAACGCTTCTTAAGCGTTTTTACGGCTTTGCCGTCGCTCCCTATCTTGCAATGACGTTTGTATTTATTTCAAAAACTCCATAAAGTGTTGTTTGTTTTCTTGTGGCGTTGATTTTGGTCTGCCCAA
>CAZJOU010000353.1:0-2197 GCA_964547685.1 uncultured Treponema sp.
TAGCAAATCGTTGCGCAAAGAATTAATTTTTAGAAGTTTTAAAACCCATTTCGTTTAGCGCGTAAGTTGCGGAATCTTTCATTCCTTCTGGAAAACGCAAAGTATATTTCTTATGCGGTGGCGTTACGTGCTTTACTAATGCGCTATTCAAGTCGTAAAGTTCTTGTTTGTCAATTCTAAGTTCGTGCGAAAGCGAATCTAAATAAACAGAATCGTAAACTGTAACATAGTCAAAAAATCCAGCGCGAGTTTCCAAAGTTGTTCCGTTCCATGCTCTTCCTTGTGGAAAATTTACGCCATAATATTTGTCGTTTTCAACCGCGTCTGCAATAGCTAAAAGTTTTGGAACGTAACTAGTTGCTTGTTCGCTTAAAAATCCTTTGTCGCGCAAATACCAAAAGTCGCGACTTCCTGCGTTTTTTATTGCTTTTTTAAGTGCGCCCGAACCGCAATTATAAGCCGTAATTGCTAAAAGCCAGTCGCCAAACGTTTTGTAGTTATCTTTTAGTTTTTTTAACGCCGCTTCTGTAGATTTCCAAGGATCTAATCGTTCATCAATGTAGTCGTTGTATTCTAGCAATCCAGAAATGCTGTTTAGCATAAACTGCCATAATCCTGTTGCTCCAGAACGCGACTTTGCATAAGGATTATAATTAGATTCTACAAGCGGTAAATATTCTAAAATGGCAGGCATTTTTTGCTTTTCTAGTTCATTCCTTACAAAAATTCTGTACTGCTGGCCGTTTTCTAACGTTTTGTAAAGCCAATCCTTGTGTGTTGTAAGATATTTTTGTCGCAATTCTTTTACAGCATTGTTATTTATTCCCGAAAAGCCAAGATTTTTATATTGAACTTTTTTAGTTTGTGATGAACTTTTCGTTGTATTTGCATTTTTATTAGAAACGCTTTCTTGCTTAGTTGAATTTTTTTGTGTAGAGTCGCCGTTAATATTATTTACCCAACTAGGCTTTGGATTTTCTGCCCAGCTAGGTTTTGTTGAATTTGTTTGCGCAAAATTTAACTTGGAATTTGCAATAAGAAAAACTAAAAAAAAGATTTTTTTGCTAAATTTTTTTTTCATTAAAGTTTTTCACCAATATAAATTCCTGCCCATTCCCAGTTTCCATTTATATCTGGATCTAGCGGAAAGTTTACTTTTCTAAAATACAAATACCAAACAGAAACGTATTGCGACCAACCCCAAGTTCTTAAATATGCTTCGTTAGAAGTAGACATTTCGTCTAATTTTTCGCTATAACGAACTCTGTTTCCGCGCATAAAGTTTCGCATACTAAATTCTTCGGTTGCATTTGGGTCCATTTCGTCTTGTTTCCACGACATAGAAAAAAAGTTTACTTTTGCGCGATATTTATCCAAAGAACGCCAATCGTATCTTCTAATTGCAGTTTTAATTGCATCTTCTAGCGCAGGTAAACTTTCGTACGTCCAGTCTTTTGGCGAATTACTAAATCCTACAAGTTGACGCGCTTTTTTGTAAGCGTTAGGTTCGCCAGCAATCTGAATTGTAGAAGAATCTGGCTGAGCCAAGAACATTGAATAAGATTTTAATGCTTCGTCCCAGTCGCTTTCTTTTTCGTATTCTATTGCAAGGCGCAAATAAAGTTCTGTAATAGAAACGTTCGTAGGAAATCTGTTTATAAGTTCGTTAAAATAACGAATTCTGCTTCGCGGATTTGTAGAAATTTGAATTAAATTCTGAAGACAAGTAAGGTGAACAGAATTTCCTTTTACTAATAAATCCTGATAATTTACAAGAATTCGGTCAAAATAATATTCTGCTATTGGTTCCGCTCCATTAGAAAGGTAAGCGTACGCAGTAAGCAAAAGCCAATAAGCGTTGTAAGTGTCATCTGGATGCGCTTCTACCCAATCTGTAAGAAAAAGTATAAGTTCCTGTTGATTTCCTAACGAAATTAAATTCGTTGCAATTTGATTTACTATTGCATAGCGACTTACTGGTTCAAGATTTTCTTTTTCTAAAAGTGAATAAAGTTCTGTTTGCGATTTTTCTATTGCTTCGATTCTTTCTGTTTCTGCGTTATCTTTGTTGCAAGAAAGAAATGCAAAAGGTAAAAATATAAAAGAAATAAAAAAAAACTTTCTAAAAGTCATATTTAGTAAATTTATCATGTTCATAACTTGTTGGCAAGATAAGCGTTATTGTTGTATTCTATAT
>CAZJOU010000354.1:0-2194 GCA_964547685.1 uncultured Treponema sp.
CTTAAGACTTTATGTCATTGCCGTGCTTGACACGGCAATCTTTCGTTCCATTTATAAAAACAGATTATCGGGTTAAGCCCGATAATGACAGTTTTACTACGCCTCGCTCTTGATGGTTTCGAGAACCTCAACCACCATCACTAACGATTAAAACAATCCAGAAATTACGCCGTCATCGTCAACGTCAATATTTAGTGCGGCAGGTGCTTTTGGTAAACCTGGCATTGTCATAATGTCGCCGGCAAGCGCAACTACAAAGCCTGCGCCCGCATAAAGTTGAACATCGCGAATTGGAAAAACGTATCCGCTTGGTGCACCAATAAGTTTTGGATCGTGGCTAATAGAATTCTGCGTTTTTGCAATGCAAACAGGAAGATTTCCGTAACCTTTTTCTTCAAAATCTTTAAGTTTTTTAAGCGCCTTGCTTTCAAACTCTACAGATGATGAATGATATATTTCTTTTGCGATTTTTTCAATCTTCTTTTCTAGCGGAAGTTCGCTTTCGTACAAATAGTGGAAGTTCGCTTTTTTGCTATCGGCAACGTCGGCAACAACTTTAGCAAGGCTCGCCGCTCCTTCGCCACCTTTTCCCCAACCTTCGCACAAAACTGCGGTTGCTCCGTTTTCTTTGCAAAGTTTTTCTAGCAAAGCAATTTCTTCGTCTGTGTCGGTAATAAACTTGTTTACTGCAACAACAGAAGGAACGCCAAACTTTGCAATATTTTCGATATGCGCTTTTAAGTTTGCAAAACCTTTTTCCAACGCTTCTACATTCGGCTTAGAAAGTTCTGTTTTAGGAACTCCGCCGTGCATTTTTAACGCTCGGATTGTTGCAACAATTACAACTGCATCTGGACTAAGACCTGCGGCTCGGCATTTAATGTCCATAAACTTTTCTGCGCCTAAATCTGCGGCAAATCCTGCTTCGGTTACAACATAGTCGCCTAAAGCAAGCGCGCTAAGCGTTGCGTTTATAGAATTACAACCGTGCGCAATATTTGCAAAAGGGCCACCGTGAACAAAAACCGGATTTTTTTCCAAAGTTTGAACCAAGTTCGGGCGAATTGCGTCTTTAAGCAAAGCAGCAACCGCGCCAGTACATTTTAATTCGCCAAATTTAACGTCTTCTTTTTTGTAGTTTTTGCCAATTATAATGTTAGAAATTCGTTCTTTAAGTTCAGAAATTGAACGGCTTAAACAAATTATAGCCATAATTTCGGAAGCAACTGTTATTTGAAAATGGTCTTCGCGCGGAGTTCCGTCCGTTCTGTTTCCTAATCCGTCTACAATGTTTCTAAGCTGGCGGTCGTTTAAGTCTACGCAGCGTTTCCAAGTAATTGTTCGCGGATCAATGCCAAGTTCGTTTCCTTGCTGAATGTGATTGTCAATTAAAGCGGCAATTAAATTATTTGCAATCGAAATTGCGTGAATGTCGCCTGTAAAGTGAAGGTTTATGTCTTCCATTGGAACAATTTGCGCATAACCGCCGCCGCACGCTCCGCCTTTTACGCCAAAACAAGGACCAAGCGAAGGTTCGCGCAAAGCAATTATTGCGTTCTTTCCAATTTTTCTAAGTCCGTCGCCTAATCCAATAGAAACGGTAGATTTTCCTTCGCCGGCTGGAGTTGGCGTAATTGCCGTAACAAGAATAAGTTTTCCGCGTTTAGATTTATCGCTTGCAACGTTTTGAAGTTCGCGAAGTTTTTTCATTGTAAGTTTTGCTTTGTAAGGTCCGTAAAGTTCCAAATCTTCTGGCTTTATTCCGATTTTAGCAGCAACTTCTGTAATCGGAACCATTTTGTTTTTCTGTGCAATTTCAATATCTGTCATTTTTTTTCCAACTATTAAAAAATATATGGGAGGCACTAAAAACAATCAAAATCTAAGTTTTTAGAGATGCCCATATTTTAGTTTATATAAAAAACAATGATTTTTCAATTAAATCAAAGTGAAAATAGTCTAAATGTCGAGTTTTATTAGTTCATCAAAATTGTCTGTGCTTACGCAGAAATCCGTTTTTGCTGCACACGGTGCAGGCCGCATAGGAAACCTATATAACGGCTGCTTCGCAGCCCGGCCCTGCAAGTGTTCGCAAAAGCCGGTTTCTGCTCCGCACAGACAATTTTTATTGATTTGCATTAAAACTTGACATTTAGACTATTACTAAAATCTTACTCAGTTTCTAAAAGCGAAA
>CAZJOU010000355.1:0-2190 GCA_964547685.1 uncultured Treponema sp.
GCTGGGACCCGCTTTTTTGGATTTTTTTTAATTGCAACACAATTTTATGTAGATTGTCGGGTAAAACCCGACAATGACACGAAATTTTCCAAAACTTATTCTTTATTATATTGAAAACTTATTTTATGCACAATGTTATAAAAGATGTTATAATTAAATTGAATATTTTAGGTAAAAAAGTCTAAGGACCTTAAAATGATTATTGACACTCATGTTCATTTTGGAAAAAAACTTATTTTTTCTATGCCGCAAAAAACAGTTCTTTCTGCAATGGAAAAATACAATATAAGCAAAGCCATTGTTTCTAATGCGGGCGCAGTAGAATTTGACGAAAACCATAAAGTTTTACCAGAAAAGTTTCAAACATCTTTATTAAAAACTGCAAATGACACAATAGATTTTGCAAAAGATAATCCAAACTCAATTTTTGCCGCAATTTGGGTAAAACCGCACCTAGAACAGCCTTCCGCAGAACTTGAATATCTTTTGCGAATTCATCCGCAATATGTAAAAGCAATAAAAATTCATCCTTTTTATTCTGCACTTTCGTTCGATAGTCCAAAAATAGAACCCTACATTGAACTTGCCGAACTTTTAGAACTTCCTGTAATTGTGCACACAGCAAACGATGGATTTTCTGAATGTAGCAAAGTTTTTAAGGTTGCAAAAAAATTTCCTTATGTAAAATTTGTAATGGCGCATTTAGGGCTAGAAACAAACAACGAAGAAGCAACTGATTATTGCACAAAACTTCCAAATCTTTTTGGCGACACCGCTTGGGTTTCTATGGAATCTGCAATCAAATTTGTAAAAAAAGCCGGAAGTGAAAAACTTTTGTTTGGTTCGGATATGCCAATCGATGGGCTTGACACTTACTTAAAAAATAAATTTGGTCAGCGTTCTATTTATCAAGATTATTTTTTTGAACTGCAAAACAAAATTCCGTCTTCTTCGTACGAAAATATAATGTGGAAAAACGCACAAAATCTTTATAAAATTTAAAAGGATTTTTCTAATCTTTCCAGCCAGTATATTTGTCGCTAACACAAAAATACGTCCGTGTATTTTTGAGTTTGTATTCCGCCAATGGCGTAATACTCTTTCCGCAGACATCCTGTCTGCAATTACACCTTCCAGCCAGTATATTTGTCGCACTCCAAAATTTTTTGCGCATTTTTTACGCGCTCTTCTGTTGGGCTTGGTGTATCTTTTAAAACGTAGTCAATTCCCAAATCTTTATATTTTATTGCGCCCAAACCGTGGTATGGCAAAACTTCTACACGCTGAACATTGTGCAAAGTTCTAATAAAATCACGAGTTTGCGTTAAATATTCATCATTATCTGTAATTTCTGGCGTTAAAACATGGCGAATCCAAATTGGTTTATTAATTTCGTCAAGATAATAAAACATATCTTTTATATTTTTGCCTGTGTGTCCAGTAAGTTTAATATGTTCTTCTTCGTTTATATGTTTAATATCCATTAAAAGCAAATCTGTAACGTTCATAAGTTTATTAAACGTTTCAAACCATTTGCCTTCGCGCGTAAAAGGCGCACCAGAAGTATCTATGCAAGTATTTACGTTTTTTTCTTTTGCAAGCGTAAAAATTTCTAGCAAAAAATCAATTTGAGCCAAAGGTTCGCCACCGCTTACAGTAATTCCGCCTTTTTTTCCCCAATATGCACGACAAGAAAGCGCTTCTTTTAAAACATCAGATGCTTCCCACAAAGTTCCGCCTTTTTTCATATCCCAAGTATCTGGATTATGGCAAAACTTACATCGCATTGGGCAACCGCTAAAAAAAATTATAAATCTAGAACCAGGACCGTCTACACAGCCAAAACTTTCAAACTGATGAATATAACCTTGCATAGCTTTTCCTTCAAATCTTTGCATATTCATAAAAACGCCCCTTACACAAAATGCAAGAGGCGTCTGTTGTCATTATCGGGCTTGACCCGATAATCTTTTAATTTGAATATAGATTGCCGTGTCGAGCACGGCAATGACATACTCATCATTACATTCTTAGCAATGACGTTTTTTTTACCTACAACTAGAGCGATGCGTGGCAAGTTCGAGCGATAACGTCGTCCTGCTGCTCTTTTGTAAGGTTAATAAAGCGAACCGCATAACCAGAAACGCGAACTGTAAAGTTTGCATATTCAGGTTTTTCTGGGTGAGCCTG
>CAZJOU010000356.1:0-2165 GCA_964547685.1 uncultured Treponema sp.
GTAGTGGAAATGAGCGAAGCGAATTGAAACGGAAAGCCCGACCTGCCGAATGGCAGGGAACGCCCAAAAATTTACCTAAATTTTACACAAAAAAGTTGAATATTTCTTCTATTAATATAATATTTTTACTGTATGATTTATCTTTTAGAAGATGATGAAGCAATTCGCAAACTTTTAGATTACACGCTAAAAAGTCAAGGTTACGAAACAAAAAGTTTTGCGCTTCCTTCGGAATTTTGGGCTTCGCTAAACGAAGAAAAATCGCAAAAGCCGGAATTATTTCTTTTGGATATAATGTTGCCAGAAGAAGACGGAATTTCTATTCTAAAAAAACTTCGCGAAAATAAAGAAACTTCTGGAATTCCAGTAATTATGCTAACTGCAAAAGATACAGAATTTGACGTTGTAAACGGACTTAATTCCGGAGCCGATGACTACGTTACAAAACCTTTTGGAATGATGTCGCTTTTGGCGCGAATAAAAGCAGTTTTGCGTCGTTACGAAAATGCAAATTCAAATAAAAAAAATGCAAAAATTTTAGAAGTAGGAAATGTTCGCGTAGACATTGCAAAACATACAGTTTTTGTTGGTAAAGAGCAAGTTTTTCTTACACTAAAAGAATTTGATTTACTTGCACTTTTAATAGAAAATCGCGGAAATGTTCTTACGCGCGAACGACTTTTAGATTCAATTTGGAAAATCGATGCAGATATAGAAAGTCGCACAGTTGATGTTCACGTAAGAACCTTGCGTCAAAAAATTGGCGACGACGACGGAAAACTTATAGAAACAGTCCGCGGTGTTGGTTATAAAATTTCGTAAGAAGTTCAAAATGAAAACAAAATCGCTAACTTTTAGAATTTTTTTTAGCACAGTTCTTATTGGAATCCTTGTTTATTTTTCGTGCATTTTTATTCTTGGTTCAAATATGTACGAATATTTTGAAAAACAAATTTTTGCCGAATTAGAAACCCAAGCGACTTTTATAGAAAAATTTGCAGAAACGGCAGATTTTAGCGAATTAAAACAAATTCAACCTATAAAAAATAGAATTACGTTAATTCATAACGACGGAACCGTTTTTTTTGACAATACAGTAAAAGCCGAAAAAATGGAAAATCATTCTGAACGAAAAGAATTTATACAAGCAAAAGAAGAGGGAAGTGCAAAAATTTCGCGTTATTCTTCTACAATGAAAGACAAAACTTTGTACTTTGCAAAAGTTATGCAAAACGGCGATATTTTGCGAATTTCGTGCGATCAAAGTTCAGTTTGGCGACTTGTTTTACAATTTAAAGGTCCGCTAATTTTTACACTTTTTTCCGCATTAATAATTTCTGCGTTTGCCGCAAGTTTTACTTCTAAAAAAATTATTGAACCTTTTAATAAAATCGATTTGGAAAATCCTGAAAAATCTGATTCTGACATTTACGAAGAACTAAAACCTTTTACAAAACGAATTGCAAAAGAAAATTTTGAAAAATCCCAGCGCGAAGAACTTAGGCGACAATTTAGCGCAAACGTTAGCCACGAATTAAAAACTCCGCTTACAAGCATTTCGGGGTTTGCGGAAATATTAAAAAATGGCGGAACAGACGAAAAAACAACAAAAGATTTTGCCGCCACAATTTACGAAGAAAGCCAAAGAATGATAAGTTTGGTAAACGACATTATAAAACTTAGCAAATTAGACGAAGAATCAATAGTTATGGAAAAAGAAGGCTTAAGCCTTTTAGAAATTGCAAAAGAAGCAGAAAAAGCTCTTTCTTCTGTGGCAAAATCTAAAAACGTAAAAATTAGCATTTCTGGGCAAAGCGGAAACATTTTTGGAGTTCGTCCTGTAATTTACGAAATGATTTTTAATTTAATTGATAACGCAATTAAATACAATAAAGTTGGCGGAAAAGTTGAAGTTTTGGTAAAAGACGATTCTATTAGCGTAAGCGACACAGGAATTGGAATTCCGGAAGATGAACAGGAACGCATTTTTGAACGTTTTTACCGCGTAGATAAAAGTCGTTCAAAAGCCCTAGGCGGAACCGGACTTGGACTTTCCATAGTAAAGCACGCCGCAAAATATCACAGCGCAAAAATAACGCTAGAATCAAAAGAAGGCAAAGGCAGCAAATTTACAGTAACGTTTCCTAGTGCGTAGATGTTTGTTG
>CAZJOU010000357.1:0-2161 GCA_964547685.1 uncultured Treponema sp.
TATTGAAGCATATTTAAAAATAACGCTGTAATTTGCGCATTTATAGAAGTTAGCGAAAATTTGCGTTTTCCGTTCTTTTTTAGCGTAGTTCGTGCGGCGGCCGCTAAAGTTATTTTGTTCCATTCAGAAAAAATTTCTGGAATAAAAGTTATTGTAATAGAAAGAATTAGCGCAAAATTTAATTTTTTTGCAACGGGAATTACTTTGCAAACCGCATTTTCCAGCGCAGAAATAGAATCTAAAATTTCCAATTTTGACGTTGTTTCAAAAACAATTAACGAAAATAGCGCAGTTATAAAAAATCTAAAAATATAAAGGCAATCAGAAATTAAGGCGGAATAATTTTTAGTTAAAATCGAAAGTAAAATCATTAAAATTCCAATCCAAAAAATAAACCTAAGACGAAAAAGACTTTTAAAAGGAGTTTTTGCCGCAAAAAAGAAAATCAACGTAATTAAAAAGTAAAAACCAGCGCGAAACCACGGAATATACGGAATATATTGAACGAAATTTTCGTTTTTAAACCAATAAGTAGAATTGCTAAAAGTTCGCAACGTTATAATTAACATTAAAACAAGTTTTATTCCCGCAGGAATTTTGTGAATTAGCGAATTTGAATTGCGATAACTAAAAAGCGCCGGAGACTTTTTCATTTAATTTTCTTTTCCCCAAAACAAATCCGAAACCGATTTATATTGCACCAAAGGATTTCTTATTCCATATTCAGAAAGATTAAGTTTTAAGCCGTCTTCAGCTTTTCCATTAAATTTAATTTCGCCTTTTTCCAAAATTATAAAACGGTCGGAAAGTGCTAAAATTTTTTCTAATTCGTGCGTAAGGACAATTACAGTTTTTTTCTGCTCTTTTAGCTTTTTTAAAATTTCGCAAACATTTTGAACACTCGGAAAATCCAAATTGGCAAAAGGTTCGTCAAAAATAAAAACTTCGCGATTCATTGCAAGAATTCCCGCAACAGAAAGTCGCCGCTTTTCGCCACCGCTCATTTGGCGCGCAGAAGCAAATCTTCGTTCGTAAAGTCCAACAGATTTTAGCGTTTCTTCTATAATTTTTTCGCTTTCTTGCTTAGGAACTTTTTGATTTTTTAAGCCAAACAAAACATCTTCGTACACAGTTTCGCCCAAAATTTGCGAATCTGCATCCTGAAAAACAAGTCCAACACCTGATTTTGGAATTACAATTTCGCCAGAAGTTGGTTCGTCTAATCCAGCAATTAAAGACATTAAAACGCTTTTTCCAGAGCCGTTTCTTCCGCAAACAACAATAAATTCACCTTGCTGAACATTAAAAGAAACATTATTTAATGCAAACGTTTTACCAAAATTACGAGAAACATTTTTAATTTGAATAATCGGTTCAGACATAGTTTTATAAATTTTGCGTCATCAAACACGGAATGACATTAATTAGCCAAATATCTTTTTACTATTGGATAAAGTTTTTTAGAAAGCGGAATCATTACAATCAATTTAATAATATTTCCTGGAATAAACGGAATTAAAGTAAATTCGTAAACTTTTTGCATTGGAATATCTGGCTTTACGCGATGAAATCCCCAAATTCCAAAAACAAAGCAAACAACTGTTGCAACAATTGCCGCAACCGCAAAAAAAATCCAATTTAAAACATTTGTTTTTTTAGAAGATTCAGGATTTTCTTCTTTTACAAAAAAATGAACAATAAGCCCAGCAACCAACGCTGCAGCCAAATAACCAATAAGAAATCCGCCAGTTGGTCCGTTTGTAATTTTATCTAATCCGCCTTTTCCTGTAAAAACTGGAAGTCCAACGCTTCCTAAAATTAAAAAAATTAAAACAGAAAGACTTCCGTAAAGTGGACCAAGAATAAGCCCGCTAAGCATTGCCATCATATCTTGAATTACAATTGGAACTCCGCCCGGAAGTGGAATTTGAATAAAGCAACCAACGCAAACAAACGCTGCAAACAAAGCAACTAGAATTGCGCGCTTACTAATAGTTTTTGAATTAACCATAATTGTCAACCTCGAATAGTAAAATTAAGGTAACAATTAAAAACATTCAAGTCAAGCAGATTTTTTAGGGGAAAAGCCTTTCCCCTGGGTTCAACCGCCGCGTCGCTTCGCTCCTAGCGTTTTCACCCCACCCCATTCTGCGGGGCAAAT
>CAZJOU010000358.1:0-2156 GCA_964547685.1 uncultured Treponema sp.
CGCTTATTTCTGTACCGCTTATTGTTCCGCCTGTTATAGTTGCTGCATTTATTGCTCCAGAAAACTCTCCTTCCGTTGCGTAAACTTTTCCCATAACAGTTGCATTGTTAAAAGTTGCGTTTCCGTCGTAGTCTATTTGCCAACCTGTTTGGTCTGTTTCTGAATAGTTGTTGCTTTGGATAATCCCGCCACCTGTTACGTTTCCTTCGCTATCGGTTGTTGGAACTAAAGTTATTTCTTTTGAAAATAATTTCTGCGATTGAATTATTCCTGTGGCTAGGTTTTCAAACCAACCAGTTTTAGCCGTTACAAATGTTTTTAGTTTAGAAGTAATACAAATTGCGAAAAAACAATCTGAATTAATTTATGAATGGAATCAGTAACTAAGAATTAGGTAGTTCTGTTTTGCAATTAATAGCCCTAAATTCGACTTTTAAAAATTTGTTTTTTCTGCACAAAAAGATTATCGGGCTCGACCCGATAATCTTTTTGTGCAAATTGCATAATAGATTGCCGTGTCAAGCACGGCAATGACACAATTCGATAAAAGTCGAAGTTTGGGCTAATAAAAACTATGTAATATCATTTGCGAATCGCTGGGAAAATTCTTGCGCCGTGCCGGAGCGGTTACGGACCGTAGGGACGGAAGGCTGAGGGCTAAGTGCGGAAAAAACTGGTTTTTGTAGTTTTTTTTGCTTTTTGTGGTGGTGATGAAGCAATTTTAGTAATTTGGTTGCAACTTTTTTGGGATTGCGTCGCCTGCGGCTCGCAATGACGAGGCGCAGTATTTGCAATGATGATTTTGCCCGAAGACCGAGCGTTAGCGGGCCGCGGAGTGGACGGTTCTGCAAGAGCCACTTGGCGTTCGGAGGCCCTTGTGTTTGGGAACGCAACTTCGCCCGAAATATTGTTAAAATCCTAAAATGCGTTTTTTTAGAATGTTGAATTCTTCTTGTGTTATTGCACCAGAATCTAGAAGTTTTTTGTATTTTAGAAGTTCGTCTGCTGGGGAAATGGTAGATTCTTGCAAAGGTCCGTCTTTATCTGTTGTGTTTACTTCTATGTATAAATCGTGATGGCTTTCGTAAAGTTTGTAGAAAAAGTTTCCTTTACTTATTGAATTTATTGCGACGTATGAAATTTTTTCTACATTGATTTGGGATTTTAATTCTTGTTCGTCGTTAAAGCCGTTTAAGTATACGTCGCTAAATTTTTCCCATTCGTAAATATTTTTTTCTAGTACGAAAAATTCAAAATGCATGTCTTTTTTGTTTGTTTTATTTATAAATTTTACGTAATCTTCTATGTCTAAATTGTTTACGTTAAAAACTTGTGCATTTTGTAAATTTATTTTTGGAAGCGGATTTTCTGATATGTCATCATCTTTTTCCCAAATAAAAAAAGTGGGTCCATTATTTTCATTTTTTGTTGTGTATTGATATTGCGTTTTAGTTTCGCTTTCTAGCGAAAAATATCGATATTTTTTTGTGTTTTCTGATTTTAAATGAATTTTTTGTTCATCATTGAAGCCTTTTAGTTGGATTTGCTCGATTTCTTCCCATTCTTTTGTTTGTGGATTATGCGCAAATACTGTAAAAGTTTCTTTGTTATTAATAAATGATTTTATTTTTAGCGAAGTAAAAATTTGATTTTTTAGAATTCCTACATCAATAACTGTTGTGTTTTGTTTTGGAGGTTCTGGTTTTTCATATTCAAGATTGAATGATGTGTTTTTTAAATTTTGTTTTCCTTTTGGATTATTGTATTTTTGATTATAAGGGGCAGAATATATTAGTGCATTGAATAGAAGAATGTTGATTAAAATAATAACTTTTTTCATATACTTTATTTTAATAAAAATTTTAAGGTAATTCAAACCTTTTGTTTTTGCATAAATTTTTAAACTTATAGACTAATTTGCATAAATTCATTATTTTAAAGATGTAGAAAATTTATTTTTCAGGAGATATACAAAATGGCAGATGTAAAAGTTGCTATCAATGGTTTCGGCCGAATTGGTCGATTGGCTTTCCGCCAGATGTTTGGCGCTAAGGGTTATGAAATTGTTGCAATCAACGATTTGACAAAACCTTCTATGCTTGCTCACCTTCTTAAATATGATACAGCACAGGGTGGCTACTGCGGAAAAATCGGTG
>CAZJOU010000359.1:0-2155 GCA_964547685.1 uncultured Treponema sp.
GCCTAGTTTCGTTTGAACATTTTGATTCAAGATACATTCTGTAACCAACAGTTTTCCCAACCCCTTCGCCCAAAATTTCAGAAATGCGCGTTGCAATGGAAAGAGCGGCAATTCTGCGTGGTTCTAGCATTATTATTTTTTTTGAAAATGATTTAAAAAGCGCAATCGGCACTGCAGTAGATTTTCCCGCAGCAGTTTCTGCGCTTAAAACCAAAAAATGAGATTCTGACTTTTTTAATTCCGAACAAATTTCGCCCAAAAACGGAACTATTGGTAAATCTGGGAGTTGCATAAAAAAATTATAGTTACAAAATAGATTCTGAAGCAAGGTTAGAAAATGATATATTTGTAACATACAACTTATTTTACAAATTATTATTTATATCTTTCAATTTTTCAAAAAGTTCTTCATCTCTTGTTATATTGACAAGGGCTCTTAAAATATCTTCGTTTGTTGCCCAATAATTAGGATTAAAGCCCAAACCTTCGGGACAAATTTTCGAATTGCCACTTATAAAAGATGGTAGATGTAAAGCAATTCCTGAATTATGTAGTTGATAACACCAAACATTTCCATAAGCCGTACATCCCATGGTATTTTCCCCTAAAACAATTAACTGTTCTGAGTGTGAAAATATTTTTTCTGCATAAAATACAGTTGATTCCGCAGATGAAGCTGTATTTTTACCTGTTAGAATTATTAATTTTCCTTTATATTTTGCTGATTGCATTTTAGGTTTGTTTTTTTTGTTATTTTTGACAGCAATCTTTTTGTGTTCATCTTTTAAAAGTTTTTTATCTAAATCAAATTTTTCTAAAAAATTACTGTCATCAGTCAGACAGTGATTTTTAAACCAAGTCTCAGCCCGAATGATAGTGGGAGATATATAATCTATTCTGTTTTCTTCATATAATAAATTTGTTTTTTTTAATTTATTCATATTTTTCTTTGTTGTATTATCAGAACAATCTTTTTCTGCATAAAAAAGATTGGATAACAATCTTAATGCATAATAATCATTTCCACCGCTATTTGTACGTAAATCTAAAATGACATATTGTTTATTGCCATATCTTTCAGAAACGGATTTAAGCTTTTTGTAATTTTCATCCACTATGATTCTTAATGGATTTGATTTTTCTAAATCGATTAAAGTTGGAATAAAAATATAAACCGAATTTCTTGTTTCAACTTCTTTATAAAGGTCCAACTTATTACAAGATAAATGTACTGTATCAATATTACACAATATTTTTCGTTGCATTCCAGAATATGAAACATTCACCCACATCTCATTTTTATTTAAACTTGTCATGTAGCCAATTCTATAAACATTTTCTCCTTCAGAAGGATATAAAAAAAGATTTTCACTTTCGATTTTTAAGGTTTCTCCAATTTTAAAATCTTGATTATCAGATTTTTCTACAACAAAAGCATCTTCAATCTTTTTTACATAAATATTTGAATATAATATACGATATTGAGTTACACATGTATTTGCTAAATCTTTACTTTCAATGCAAAAATGGGAATCTTGTATATACGGTTTTAAAAAATCATATATAAATTCATTTAAATCTGATACTTTAATATTTTGATTTTCAGTATTTGAGTTTTTAAATGAATCAATTATTTGGTCTATTTCTAAACCACGTTTTACAGCATCATCATAACCTGCATATGCAGATTTTAAAAGATAAACTAGCATATCTAAGTCTTCTATAGCTTGATTATATGAAATTTCTTCTTTGAACCATTTTTGATAACCAAAGAAATCGCAACTTACATCTCGATATTCGCAAAGTTCAGAGGAAATTATTTTTGGCTTTGCCATACAAACTCCACTTAATGCTATAAAAAAAATACAGAAAACAATCTTTTTCATTTTAATAAATAAAATCCTTTTTTAATGATTTTTCGTAATGGCGTTCTAAAAACTGATTTGTATTATTTTTAAATATATGACAAATTCTTTTATTTTCAAGAGAATGATTTGGACAAGAGATTTTCTAGAAAATTTTATTTTTTTTTAGGTTATTTTTCGCACAGAAGTTAGCAAAAGGCAGCAAATTTTAATTTGGAAGTTTGTAAAATTAAAAATAAAACCTAATTACTTCTTAAATAGTTTAACTCAAAATCGCTTACTGGCATAGG
>CAZJOU010000360.1:0-2148 GCA_964547685.1 uncultured Treponema sp.
GATTTTGGGTAACCTAACAAAACCGGATGATCTGAACCGGCACCGCGCTTTTCCAAAATCTGCACTTTTTTATGGCTATCCATTGCTGCGTGCATAAGCATATCGTAAAAATAATGACTATCAAAAAAATATGAACAAGAACAAGTTATTAATATTCCGCCTTCGTTTAAAAGTCGCATTGCGCGAAGATTAATTTCTTTGTAACCGCCGTACGCTTTTTGAATTGTTTTTGCGCTTTTTGTAAATGCTGGCGGGTCAAGAATTATAACATCAAATTTTTCGCCTTCTGCTTCGTACTTTTTTAATAAGTCAAAAACATCAGCGCAAACGGCTTTCATAACATTTTCTGCGCCATTAAGTTTTATGTTTTCGTTTACAATTTTTATTGCATCTTCCGAAATATCTGCGGAAATAACTTCTTTTGCGCCAGCTTTTACTGCATTTAAACCAAATGCGCCAGTATGAGTAAACGTATCTAAAACTTTTTTTCCGTGGCAAAAAGCACTTGCTGCAATTCTGTTATATTTTTGGTCAAGAAAATAGCCAGTTTTTTGTCCGTTAGCAATGTCAACTTTTAAGCGAATTCCATTTTCTACTATTGTAATTTCAGTTTCAGCAGATTTTCCTATCCAGCCAGAAGAAAGCGGAAGTCCTTCTTTTTCGCGAACCCCTTCTTCATCTTTTTCGTAAATTGCATAAGGTTTGCACGCTTTTTTTAATGCATCTAAAATTTCGTTTCTGTAAATGTCAACTGCCATAGAAAGAAATTGCACAACAAGATAAACTTTGCCACTTTCGTCGCAATAACGTTCACAAATTAATCCTGGAAAAAAATCTGCATCGCTAAAAATTAATCGGTACGAATCTTTTTCTGAATAGTAAACGCGACGAATATTTACAGCGTCAAAAACTCGTTTTTCCCAAAAAGATTTTATATCCGAAAAAACTTTATCTGCGTGTTCAGAAGAAATTAATCTTACTGTAATTTTAGAATTGCGATTTATTATTCCAGTTCCTAAAAATCCACCTGCTTTTGTAAAAACTTCTACGCCAGTTCCGTTTGGAATTTTTGAATCTTCTAGCGAAGTTTGCTGCCATTCGTCTGTATCATTTTTTCTATATTTGATATAAGAAATTTCGTTGTCAAAAACCCATGGAAATCCTTGCTGAATTTCCTTTTCTTCTTTAGATTTTAAAAATACTCGTGAATTGTTCATATTGAGAATTATACAAAATCGGGTTAAAATAATAAATATGAAAAAATTTTTTACATTGATTTTAGTTTTGTTTTGTACAATATTTTGTTTTGCAAAAGATAGACCAATTATTACAGATTTAACTGCAATTCCAACTCGTGCAAATAAAATCAATCTTAGTTGGAAAAATCCAGAAGATTCAGATCCGAAAATTCAAAAACTTTTTGTTTTTAAAAGCAAAAAAGCAATTGCAACTTATTCCGACATTCAAGACGCAGAACTTATTGCAACTTTAGACGCTTCTTCTACTTCTTATTCCGACACAGTAAAAAATTACAATGACTACTATTATGCAATAGTTGCGCAAGTAAATAATGGTCGCTACGATATAATTTTGCCAAGCGTAAACGCAACCGTTAATGGCGCGCACCTTACAATTCCAAAGAAAAAAGCAAGTGAAGAAAAAACTGAATCCGCAAAAGAAAAACTTGTTCCAATAAACGGAAAACGCGAAACTCCGCTTCCTTTTTTGGATTTAACGGAACAAAAATCTAAAAAACCTATAAAAATGAGCGAAAAAGCAAAAGAAGTTGCTGCTTCTCTTTCTAATAATCAAGAAGAAACTAAAAAAGAGCAAATGGAACCTTATGTTTTTGAAGAAGATTTAATTTCGCCGGACGGTGGCGACGATTTTTTGCTTTTTGAAATATTAAAAAATACTTTTATTCAAAAAAAATACAAAGAATCTATAGATGAACTTTCAAAGCTTCTTGGCACAAACAGATCTGAATCTGTAACAAAGCGTTCAATTTTTTATTTAGGCGAATCGTTTTATTACGTAAAAGACTATAAAAATGCTGTACGTACATTTTTGTTAGTTTACGACGAATATCCACTGCAAGCAAAAAAGTGGATAGACGCAACGCTAGAAGAATTATCGATTAACGAATAA
>CAZJOU010000361.1:0-2147 GCA_964547685.1 uncultured Treponema sp.
TCCTGAAAATGCAAAGCATTTGAAATGGAAAGGAAATGACAGGACGTCATTTCCTTTCCTAGTCATGTATTTTCCAATTATTTATCATCTTTACAAAATTCGGGTCGTAATGATTTACAATTTCGCTGTGTCCCAAATCCAAAGTCGCAATTTTTTTCATATCATCGTCGTCAAGCGCAAAATCCCAAATATTCAAGTTTTCTTCCATTCTGTTTTTGTGAACAGATTTTGGAATTACAATAACTCCGCGCTGAACATTCCATCTTAAAACAACCTGACCAACAGTTTTTCCGTGCTTTGCAGCAATTTCACTTAAAAGCGGATTTGTAAAAATTCCGTGTTTTCCTTCTGCAAAAGGACCCCAAGCTTCTGGAACAACATCATAATTTTTTGCAGTTTCAAGCGAAAGAGGTTGCTGAAAAAACGGATGCAATTCAACCTGATTTACAACTGGCTTTACATCAAAGTTTTCGCATAAATCTGCCAAAACGTGCGGATACATATTGCAAACGCCAATCGCGCGTGTTTTTCCTTCTTTATATAAATCAATCATTGCGCGATAAGAAGAATAATAATCGCCCATTGGTTGGTGGAACAAATACAAATCCAAATAATCAAGTTCAAGCGATTTTAGCGATTTTTCAAACGCTCTTTTTGTGTTTTCGTAACCATAATCCTGAACCCAAAGTTTTGTTGTAATAAACAAATCTTCGCGCTTTACAAGTCCGTCCGCAATGGCACGCTTAATTGCGCGACCAACCGAATCTTCATTTTGATAAGCCGCCGCAGTATCAATTAATCTGTAACCAACAGAAATTGCATCATAAACCGCCTGTTCCGTAACATTTCCGTCTGGAACCTGAAAAACCCCAAATCCTTCCTGTGGCATTTTTACGCCATTGTTCAAAGTAACATAATTAACCTTATTCATTTTTTTCTCCTTAAAATTATGGTGGTTGAGCATGTCGAAACCACATTTATTTTTATAATTTGAATATAAAACCGCAAGAAAAAAATGTACAATACAACTTTTTTATGTTCAGTATAACTTTTTTTTATAGTAAAATTTGGGCATTCCCTTCACTTCGTTCAGGTCGGGCTTTCCGTTTCAATTCGCTTACGCTCATTTTCACTACAATCCCTAATGCAACTGTGGCTTCTATTGATTCACCAACTTTAGTTTATACTGCCACAGTTTCCAGAATTGCAAGCAATTCTGGCCAGTTGAATGAAAGCAAAGCAAGTAAGCAAGCGCAAAAAAAATACTATTTTCCATAAATTCCGTTTATTTGCGAAAATAATGCTTCAAACCTTTTTTCGTTACGCTTTAAGCAAACGCAATAAAAAGTTACGTTCACTTCTGGGTCGGTAAAAGGAACTGCAATTCGAGAATCTGGAATCTTAAACGTTCTTCCAGAAAAATTCGTAACAAACGCAGGAATATCCGCAAGACTAACAAGTTCGCGCAAAGAATTAAGATTTTCTTGGTCAAAAAATTCCGCTTTTGGAATTAACTTTTTAGTTGTTTTGTACCAAAATCCAATCTTTGTATGAATTAAAAACTTTTCGCCATTAAGTTCTTTTAATTCAAGCGATTTTCTATTTGCAAACTTATGATTTTTTGGCAACAACGCAGACAAATCTTCTTCAAAAAGTCTAACATAAGAATATTTTTGCAAATCTTTTGGAATTTCATTCGTCACAATTAACGAAAATTCACCAGAATCAAGTTTTTTGTACAAAATTTTATTGTTGTCGTCCAATTCGCTTTTTACAGTCATTCCCATAAAAATTTGCGAAATAATTGGCGTAAGTTCGCTAATCGGAAGTGGCGCAATCGCACCAAAACTAAAAATTCTGTGTTTCATTTCGTATTCTACAACTTGCTTTTCAAAATTAATTTCCGAATCTACAATTTTTTTTGCAAGCAAAGCAGCATTTTTCCCGTTTACATTCAACGTTATTTTATTTTTCGTTCGCTCAAAAAGGCAAACTCCTAAATCATCTTCTAATTTTTTCATAGAACGACTAAGTGCTGGCTGTGAAACATTTAATTTTTCCGCAACCGCAGTTAAAGTTCCATACTTAGAAAAAGCCGCCAATTCGTTTAAAACATACATTTCTATCATAACAAAATGTTAGCATAC
>CAZJOU010000362.1:0-2144 GCA_964547685.1 uncultured Treponema sp.
TCACGCTCAAATTGAAGCACATCCGGAATGCGCTCTCTGGTGTATTGCTTGATTTGCATATCCATCCACACCCCTCATTTTTCTTCCACGCAGAAGATTATGAAATATAACTGTTGAAGTCAGTTTCAACCAACTCGTAATCGACCGATGATCGAAGCTGGCCCAATTGATCTTTCCAGGCGTCCAGATTGGTTCTCACTTTCCGGAAACCAAGGGATTCATAGACGTGCTGGGCTCTGGTGTTCGTCAAGTCGGTATCCAGGACGATTTTGGAATAGCCGTTTTGGAACAACCAACCGATCAGCATACGCAAAACCTTTCTTCCGACACCACGGTTCTGACAATCGGTTTCGCAAATCTTAATACCGATTTCTGCAACGCCGTCCGCCACATTACGATAAACGCACTCACCGATCAGACGGTCCCTTTCCGCAATGACCATACGACCGTTTTCAAGTCCTTCGATCACTTCTTCCTCGGTCGTTCCCAAACCGTTGGGAAAGCCTGCGTGTGCCATGACTGCGCCATCATTCCACCAAGCGGCAAGCTGCTTTGCATCCGCCACCCCGGCTTGCCGGATGGTCAAGTCGTTACATTGCATTCTCATTTCTTTTCTCCTATTTTGGATTGAATCCATCTACAACTTCAAATTCTACTTACATAACTACTTTCAGTATCAATACTACTATTATCAAAATCCATATCATTACGATTGGAATAGCATAATACCACTTCTTAGGTTTACCATCCTTCCACATACCTTCTGCTTGCTTACGATTTCTTTCAAGAACATCCTTGGGGATGAATTTAATTGTTAATGCTACCAGCATTGGTAACAGAATTATATCATCCAAATATCCAAGCACAGGTATAAAATCAGGAACTAAATCAATTGGCGACAGCGCATACCCCACTGTTATCCCAGCAAATATTTTTACAAGTATCGGTGTATCCTTATCCTTTAATGCTAAAAACAAAGCAGGTATATCCGTTTTCAATTTCTTTGCTCTTGCTTTTAAGTCCATTTATAACTCACCACTAACTTCCCATTTGTTAATTTCTTTTCCCCTCTGTGGGATATGTGTCTTCACCAATTCCGACCTTTGCATAATACGGATAAGCTGCTGTTTTTCTTCCTCGGTCAGTTTATTGTAGCGGAGCTTGGTCTGCTTTCAGAATATCATGAAAAGCTGTTCAAGTCGGCTGCCCTTATAGTTTGTAACCTCGTCTAAATCTTTCTGAAACTCCGTAGCCAACGAATCGGCAGGTGCGCCGTCCCGTTTGCCACGATGTGTTTTATTATAGCATTACCAAGCTTATTTGTCTATAAAGTCCAAGAGAATGGAAGGAACCTCCTGTAGGTGTCACAATGATGTGTGACACCTACAAGCATGGAAAACTGCATTTTTCCACGCTTATAGACAACTTGCAAATGTATGATATAATGAGCCGATTGAAGTTTTGAAACTGTCCAAGCACATGGACACGCCTATCAGCCAACGTGGAAAAACAGCCATGACCCACGGTAAGAGCAAACGAAAGAAACGGTGAAACAAGAGAACGCCGCTGCGGCGGGTTTTATATATATCTTGCGCCCCCGTTGACACCGAAAAGTGTCTGTCTGGCATGGTGACATTCTCTTTTCAGCATCAGCGGTCGCAAAAGGTATAACTTTCCAACGGAAAATCGTGTGCCAAAGTGTGCTCCTCGCCCCTATTGGAAACCCAGAGCCAAAGAGCTTCGCCCCTCTGGACACCCCACATATTTTCATCAAAATGGTACCCAAACTGTAAAACAGCAGTTTGATACCATTCCTCAGAAAACAAAAAACCATAGGCACCATCCGGTAAGGAGATGGTGCCTATGGTTTTTTGATGTTGGCAAGCTGTTATTCTGTGCTCAGTCCTTTCAGAACAGTTTTCAGAACGCTACCCACATAAAATTTAGCGCTGAAAATTAAGCGCCTGACCATTCATTTTCATCGGGCAACTGAGGTATCACGAAAATCTGGAAGTAATGCAACACAAAGCTTCTTATTGTCCTGCTGCACCGATATGGAAATGGGATTTTCTCTGGCCCATGCCGGATTCTGATCAGCATACTGTTTCCATTTCCGATAGTGTTCCGCAACCCCATCGAACAGG
>CAZJOU010000363.1:0-2140 GCA_964547685.1 uncultured Treponema sp.
AGGATTTGAATGATCTTTTTCTATTTTTTTTCTTAATCGTTGAATGTAAACGGCAACCGCAGTAATGTCGCCAAATTCTGTATTCCAAACATCTTTGTATATTTGTTCTGGCGAAAGAAGTTTTCCTGCATTTTTAACAAGATATTCTAAAACTGCATATTCTTTTAAAGAAAGCGGAATTTTTTGATTTCCTTTTTTTAGAACGTTGCTACTTAATAAAAGCGTATAATCTCCAAAATGAACAGCATTTTCTGTTGCAGAAGAAGATATTGCAATTCGTCTTAAATCTGCTTTTACGCGCGCAACTAAAGTTCTAGGCGAAAATGGTTTTGTAACAAATTCGTCTGCGCCAAGTTCAAGACCTTTTATTATGTCGTCATCATTGTCTCGCGCAGAAACAATAATAACAGGAATTGTCTGATTATAAATGTTTTTTATTTTATTTAAAAAATCGTATCCGCTCATTTCTGGCAAATTTATGTCAAGAATAAAAAGTTCTGGCGGATTTTCGTTGCTAAGCGCAGATAATGCACTTTCTGCATTGTAGAATATTTTGGTTTCAAAGTTTTCTTTTGAAAGATAAACTTGAATTAAACTTGCTATTTCTGGAACATCTTCAATAATATAAATCATTTTCTCGTTTTTTAAATTTTTTTTTATAATGTGTTAAACCAATTTTAATGCTTATTTTCTGTTATGCAACAATTCTTAAGATTTATAACGAAAATTTATTTATATGTTTCAAAATCTGCGTTTATCCGTGAAATTTGCGGGAAATTCATTTTTTTCCAAAAATCTATAAATTCTGAAATTTGTTCTATTTTACAATTTTCGCTAATTTATTGTACGCTTTTATTAGTTCCTGCGTTTTTCTTTGCGCTATCTTTTGAGTTTCTGGCATTCCATTAAAATTGTCTGGATGATACTTTTTTAATAATTCGTGATATGCGGTTTTTAGTTCTTCTTGTGTGCAGCCGTATTCCAAATTAAAAACTTTGTAAAGTTGCGAATATGTTTGCGCATTTTTATCTAAAATATTAGATTTTTTATTAGATTTTTTTACATTTTCGCTAGTTGTAGAGTGCGTCTTATTAGCGGTTTTGCTTGTATGTGCGTTTTCCTTTGTGCTATTAGCGAATTTATTAGCAGTATTAGCAGATTCTCTTTTTTTATTTTTCGGAATATTTCCGCTTTCTAGCGAAGTTTTTAGCATTTCGCCAAGTTTATCGTATTGAGACATTTCAAAATAAATATAACACAAAGTTTTGCTAAATGCTATTCGGTTGAAATCTATAAAAAATAGATTGTCGGATCAAGTCCGACAATGACGATTGGATAGATTGTCGGATCAAGTCCGACAATGACGATTGGATAGATTGGCAGAGCAAGTTCGACAATAACACGCAAAATTTGATAATGATGCGTAAAAATCAAAAAAAAATAAATTTTTTCTACAAAACCTATTGACATAATAGGAATTAAAAAGTAAAGTCTATTTAATCTTTATAAACCTACTAAAAAGATAGGTAATAAGGATTAATAATTTGCAAACTGAAGTTTGCTCATCGACT
Organism: uncultured Treponema sp.; assembly: GCA_964547685.1. Lineage (GTDB taxonomy): Bacteria > Spirochaetota > Spirochaetia > Treponematales > Treponemataceae > Treponema_D. The sequence continues at coordinate 1,572 of CAZJOU010000363.1, forward strand.
TTTTTTAGGAGGTATTTTATGAAAAAGTCTGTTTTATCAACAATCGGCTTAGTTGCCCTTTCAATTTCTTTAGTTTTGGGGACTTCTTCATGCTCTAAGAAGAATGCTTCCGACAAAGTTGCAAAAGCAAAATCTTATTCGCTAACAAACGTTTCTTACGATCCAACTCGCGAACTTTATCAGGCTTACAACAAAGCGTTTGCAAAATATTACAACGAAAAAACAGGAAATACTGTAGAAATTTCGCAAAGCCACGGTGGTTCTGGAAAACAAGCACTAGAAGTTGCAAACGGAAACGATGCCGATGTTGTAACTCTTGCTCTTGAATGGGACGTTCAGGCTATTGCAGACGCAGGTCGAATTACAGATAAAAACTGGGTTAAAAAGTTCCCGTTGGATTCTTCGCCTTACACTTCTACAATCGTTTTCTTGGTTCGCAAAGGAAATCCAAAAAACATTAAAGATTGGGACGATGTTGTAAAACCAGGAATTGGCGTAATTACTCCAAATCCAAAAACTTCTGGCGGTGCGCGATGGAATTATCTTGCGGCTTGGGCTTATGCAGAAAA
>CAZJOU010000364.1:0-2105 GCA_964547685.1 uncultured Treponema sp.
AATTAATCAAAATTGTCTGTGCGAAACAGAAAACAGCTTTTTCGAAAGGAGCAAAAATGGAAGAACAGTTAAAATTTGATGCGGACGATATTTTTTGCGACGATCCTGCAACTTTGGCTGCGCTAGAAAATTTTGGAATAAAATATTTGTTTCCTTGGCAACGTCTTGTTGTTGCAAATATTATGGATTCGTATTATAGCGTAAAAAACGCAGAAAAAGACAAAGAACTTATGGATTGCGAAGGAAAGCAAATTGTTCTTTTGCCAACAGGAGCAGGAAAATCGCTATGTTTTCAAATTCCCGCTATTTTAATGGAAGGCCCAACTTTAGTAATTTATCCGCTTTTGGCGTTAATGAGCGACCAATATCGACGCATGGAAGAAGGTGGCATAAAAGTTGTTATTTTTCGTGGCGGACAAACAGAAAAAGAGCGTGAAGAAAATTTTAGACTATTAAAAGAAGGCGCAAAAATAATAATTGCAAATCCAGAAGTTCTTGCTAACGAAAATCTTTTAGAAAAACTAAAAAATTGCAACATTGCACACGTTGCTATAGACGAAGCGCATTGTGTAAGCGAATGGGGCGATTCGTTCCGTCCGGCATATCTTGAACTTGGAAAAATCTTACAAAAATTACAAGTTCCTGTTGTAACAGCATTTACGGCAACCGCTTCGCCGGAAGTTCTTTCGCGAATTTCCGATGTGCTTTTTTCTGGTGAAGCGCATATTGTTCGTAGCGAAAGCGACCGACCGAATATTCATTATTATGTAAAAAAAGTTGCTAGCAAAAAAACGGCCGCGTTAATTTTGGCAAAAACAGAAGAACGTCCTATGATAATTTTTTGCGAAACAAGAAGTCGCACAGAAGATATGGCACAAGAATTAAACTGTGCGTTTGGCCCTAAAACTGCAAAGTTTTACCACGCAGGACTTGAACGCGAAGAAAAAACAAAAATAGAAGAATGGTTTTTTAATCAAAAAGATGCGGTTTTGTGTGCAACTTGCGCTTATGGAATGGGCGTTGATAAAAAAGATATTCACACAGTTGTGCATTTAGATCCGCCTCAAACTGCAGAAGCATATATTCAAGAAGCGGGACGGGGTGGACGCGACGGAAGCGTTGCAAATGCAATTTTGCTTTGGAATAACGAAGACGAAAAAAAGTTTGCGGAATTTACGAAAGGAACAAGAAAAGCGGCTCTTGGCGAATTTGCAAATACAACAGAATGTAGACGCCAAGTTTTGCTAAATGCGTTGGGTGCGGAACAAGCAGTTTGTAGCGGGTGCGACATTTGCGATGCGAAAAATGCAAACGAAATGCAAAGTTCGAAAAATGCGCAAAACAAAAAAATCGCACAAAAAACAAATTTTTTTAAATCAATAAAAGAGTTTTACAAATATTCAAATCGCCATTTTACAAAGCGCATAATGCCTGCTTGGAATGTTCCGGACGACGAAGAAATAGCGTATAAAATTATTGAACTTAGCAAAAATTATTTTTCGAAAGATTCTTTTGAAGATTTTTATGTAAACTTTATGAATAAAATTACGCGACCTTTTACAAGCGTAAATATTTGGAATCATGAAAATTTTAGCGAAGTTTTTAAGCAACTTTTGCAAAAAAAGCGAATCGTATTTAGCAAAGGCTTTTGTAAAGGAAAGTTAAAAATTAAGCGCTCGCAGTTTGCGAAGCCGAATTTGCGCCAGCACCAGAAGTGTTTTGCGAAGAAGTTACGTTTCCGCTAGCTTCAGAAGAATTTGCGTTTGCAGTTGCATTTGTGCCAGACGAATTTTGCGAAGTTGTAGCCGAACTTTTTTGTGTATTTTTCTTTTTCTTAGATTTCGGCGGCTTTTTTTTGTAATTGCAAACAAAACTTGCAAAATTCATAAAGAAAATAACAACAACTGCAGTTCCTATTACATAAGGATTAAGCAAAACTTGTTTTATAATTGGTAAAAAATCCGAAATCTTCATAGTTTCTTATCGGCAAAAAAATCGCAAATCCGTAATTAATAATGTATAGATTTTGGTAAAAGTCATTCCGAACTTGATGCCTACGGCGACCTTCGGTGCGGAATCTCCGAAAAGAAAAATTGTCAGTGCTT
>CAZJOU010000365.1:0-2083 GCA_964547685.1 uncultured Treponema sp.
AAACTGCAAGCGACTGAGTTTCGCCACGAGTAAACAAAGCCGAACCATGTGGCATAGGAAGAGCGCCTGTTTCACAAGTTATAGGGCGAATTTCATCAGTTTTTCGTCCGTCAATACGAACTCCGTCGTCAAGAATAGATTTTCTTAGCAACTTGTACTGAATTTCGTCCATAAGATTTGCAAAAAGTTTAGCCTGAACAGGATCTTCCAGCTGTTCTGCGTAATTTGCGCCGACAGTTTGAATAACCTGAGCAATCGCTTTTCCGCGGTTCTGTTTTCCGTCTTGGAAACAAGCCTTTTTTAAAAGCGGAGTTGCTTCGGCTTCAATTTGTTCAGCATTTGCAAGCGTTACATTAAGCGGATTTAACGGAAGTTTTTCTTTTCCGCATTTTGCAACAAGTTCTTCCTGAAGTTTGCACATTTCTTTAATGAATTTTTCTGCTTCCGCCAAAGCGCCAAGCATAACTTCTTCAGAAACTTCCTTTGCGCCGCCTTCTACCATTGTAAAACCGTCTTTTGTTCCGGCTACAACAATTTCCATGTCGGCTTCTTCAATTTCCTTAAAAGTAGGATTAATTACATATTTTCCGTTTAAAAATCCAACACGGCAAGCCGCAACTGGACCATGGAACGGAATATCAGAAATGCAAGTTGCAGCAGAAGCCGCAATTACAGCCAAAATATCCTGAGTATGAATTCCATCTGCAGAAACGCAAGTTGGAACAATCTGAAGTTCATGACCAAAAGATGGTTCAAAAAGCGGACGCATCGGGCGGTCAATAAGACGACTTACCAAAATTTCTTTGTCTTTTGGGCGACCTTCTCGCTTTACAAATCCGCCAGGAATTTTTCCTGCGGCATAAAATTTTTCGTTGTATTCAACTGTTACAGGAACAAAATCCTGACCTTCTGTTACTGCGCTAGAAGCACAGATTGTAGCAATAATAGCCGCTCCGCCCCACTGAGCATAAACGCAACCATTAGCCTGTTTTCCGATTTTTCCTGATTCAAGGATGAGATCGGCATCTCCGAGTTTGTAAGTTACTCTTGTTACTTCTGACATTTTTTTCCTTTCCCTTATGTCGTATTCTTTCTTTTACATCGCGCAAAAGTTTTTATAAACCAAAATCTTCGCTACTTAGTCGCCATCGGCAAACAGGACGTTTGCCAAGAGCAAAAACTTGCCAGCGAAGCGCAAGTTATAAAAAGAAAAATACAGGATGTATTTTTCTTTTGGCGATACATCGTGACTTTTCAATAAAAAAGCCTGCGCCACCACGATGAATGGCAACAGGCTTTTTCTTTTAAAACTTAAACTACTTTCTAAGTCCAAGTTCTTTAATAAATGCACGGTAACCTTCAAGATCTGTGCGTTCATAATAACGCAACATCTTTCGGCGCTGACCAACAACTTTTAAAAGAGCACGTTTTGCTCCAGCATCTTTTGGAAATCTTTTTGTGTGATCTGTAAGTTGTTTTACTCTTTCTGTAAGAAGCGCAATCTGAACTTTAACGTTTCCTGTGTCGCCTTCTTTTGAGCCGTATTTAGAAACTACGGCTTGTGTTGTTTCTTTTGCAAGTGCCATTTTGACTTACTCCTTATAATGTTAATTCCAAGTTTTATTGTTCTCCCAAAATTGCTTCACTTTCGCAAAAAGCCGTTTTTGTTCCACGCGGTGCACGTTGCAAAGAAATTATTGACGGTTGCTTCGCAACCTCAACGTGCAAGCGTTCACAAAATCCGTTTTTTGCTACGTTCAGCAATTTTTATTGAATACACAAACTTTTGTATTAACCTAATTTTTGCTATATGCTATACATTCGCGAAAAGTTTGTCGGTCGTTTCCTGGAGTTGTCGTTGAGGAAAAATCTCAAAATTTTCGTAACTGATAACTTTTTTAGTTTATTGTATAAAATGAACTTTAGCAAGTGCGCTATTCAATTTCATCAATTTCTTTAAGCCAAACATTTACGCTTGCATCGCTTGGCATTCTAAAATCTCCGCGCGGAGAAAGGTTTACTGTTCCAACTTTTGCTCCGTCCGGCATACAGCTTCGCTTGAATTGCTGGCTAAAAAATCGCT
>CAZJOU010000366.1:0-2078 GCA_964547685.1 uncultured Treponema sp.
CAGTTCCAGCCGCTTTCGCTGCTGTGTAACCAGAAGCAATAGCAGTAGTTCCACCATCCCACGGTTCACCATAAACCAAGATGTTCTTATCAATCGCGTAAAGCTCATCGTAAACCGCTTTCATAAATACAGTATCGTGAACGCCCATCAAATCAAAGCGGAAACCGTTAATATGATAATCCAAAACCCAATGTTTTAAAGAATCCAAAAAGTATTTTTTTACCATTGCGCGTTCACTTGCAGTTTCGTCACCACAACCTGTTCCATTTGAATAATTACCGTCTGAATCCTGTCTGTAGAAATACTGAGGAACTGTAGAATCATAAAGCGAAGTCCCGCCTGTACCGCTTGTGTGGTTGTAAACAACGTCCATAATTACAGCAATTCCGTTGTCGTGAAATTTCTGAATCATTGTTCGCATTTCTTTTACGGCTTGAGTTCCGTCTGTGTAGCCGTCAGCTACATAGCGTCCTTCAGGAACGTTGTAATGATACGGATTGTAGCCCCAGTTGTATTTCGTATTGCTGTTTATCTGCGCATAGTCGAACATCGGCAAAATCTGAACGTGAGTTACACCCAAGTCTTTAAGGTGGTTCATAATCGCTGTTCCGTTCGCAATGTCAAGGAATTTTCCAGTTGAATTCGAAACAACTGCACGGCTCCAGTCACGAATGTGCATTTCGTAAATTACAGCGTCGTTGTATTTTTTCGTTTTGCTTCCATTTGAACCAAATGGGTTTACATAACTTGTTGCTGTTCCATCATAAGTTTCGCTAGAACTGTCTGGAATTGTATCAGAATCGTTTATTGTTGCAATTTGTGAAGCAACAGAATCTGGACCTGCAACTGTGTGCCAGATGTCCGAAACATAATATTCAACGCCCGCGATTGTAAGCCGGTATTTGTAATACTTGTAGCCAGAAACATCAACATTGCTTGCTGTCCAGATTCCAGTTGAAGAGTCTTCTGTCATTGTGATGATTGCAGAATCCGTCGGAGCAGTTCCCCATTCTTTTTCAGTTGAACCAGGTGCATCATAACCAGAAGTCTTAGTAGAATCATAAGCATCGCTAGATGTTGCGTAAAGCAAAACTTCCGCTTTTGTCGCTGTCGGTGTCCAAGTTCTGAATGTCGCGGTTGTTCCGCTTAATGTAAGACCGAGTGCGTCTGTTGATTTTGCGGCGTTTGCTCCGTAAACAGATTCGATTAAACTAACGCTTACTGCTGCAACAGTATTTTTTTTGTTATAAGTGATTGTGTACGGAGTTTTTGCAACGTCGCCAGAATCGCTTTTCACATTGATTTTTGCAGAATCGCTTGAAATTGTTATTGACGAATCTACCAAAGCAAGCGCGTTTCCGTCTGCGTCTTTTACAGAAAGTTTTGTTGTGTCTATTGAATCCAAAAGGCTTGTTACAACTGTAACGGTCGCGGTTTTTGCGCTTGTATCCAACGCTGTAATAGAGCCGCTTAAAATTCCAATACAGTCATCAATGCTTGTATAATAAGCCATGCTGTTCCAGTTAAAGTAAAGCGTTACATCAGATGCAAAAACAGATTTGACAATTACAATGTCCTTTGTTTGTGGTTTGCCCTCTTTTCCATCTGTAAGATTATTGAACAAAATTCCTAAATCGTAAGCTGGATCAACATGTAATGAATATGTATATCCAGAGTATCCGCTTACAGTTGCAGATGTCATTGTCATACTACCACCATCAGGCCATTTCGGTTGAGTAGAAGTCCAATAAGGACTTGTTCCAATATAATATCCAGTGGTACCATCTGTCCAAGCCCAAACGCCAGGAGTTGTTTCTGACGGAACTCCAAATAAATTAATTGTTATTGTTACGGTTGGATTTAATGTTACAGTAGCCGCTCTAGCAGAATTTCCACTATTTTCACCATCAAGTCCGTTCGCGCATCCAGCCGCACCGAACAAAAGCGCCGCGCCTAAAAGTGCTATAAAAAGTGGTTTCGACACACTCAACCACCGCTTAAATATATTTTTCATTCCTTAATCCTCCGTTACTCGCAAAGCAAAAAGCCGTTTGTTGTGATTTCAAGAACATTGCTCT
>CAZJOU010000367.1:0-2071 GCA_964547685.1 uncultured Treponema sp.
AATATCGAGTTCGTTTTGCAAGCGCAAGTTCTTTTTCTACCGAAGTTTGAACTTCAATGTCAAAGCAGCGACCGGTTCCGTCTTTTACGTAAACATCAAGGCGGATTCCACGCGAATCATAATCAACTTTCATAGTTTTTTCTGATTGTGGAATTTCAATGCGCTCGATTTTGATGTTTAGCAATAATTCCAACATTTCTTTGCAGATTTCTGGAGACGTTTCCATAACTTTACAAAAGATGTAATTATCAGCAAATGTTAATCGTTCCCACTTTTCTGCAGGCGTAAGTTCGTTTTTATTTTGCATAAAAACCTCCTATATAGTTAATAGGTCAAAAGTTGCAAAAACGGAAATAAATCACAAAAAAAAGTGAAAAATTTTTGAAAAATTATTTTCTTACGAATTAAAAGACTTTGCGGTTTGGTGTAGAAGATTTCTGAATCCTTCTTTTATGTTGCTTGGAATTGAATCCAAATCTTTTATAATTTCTTTTTCTTCGGAATATGATGAAGGTGTTTGGCTGTTTTTTGATTCTGTTCCTGTTACTAAATATTCAACTGAAACGTTTAATGCCTTTGCAATTTTTACAGCAATATCTGCCGGTGGAATAACTTGGCGTGCGCTTAAATAACAGTCAAGCGTTGGCTTTGGAACATTTGTTGCAGCAGATAATTCTTTAACTGTCATATCTTGATAATTCAGTTCTTCTCTTAAATTTTCTCTGAACGTTTTCGGCATAAAAACAGTTTAATGAGATTTCATAATCATCTAGTTGAAAATATTGAAAAGTCATAATATTATGTTTTTAAATAATGAGATGTCATTATTTTGTTTAGCTCATTATAAAATTTAACTATTCAGATTTTTGGAGAAGATTTTTGACACATTACGCACTCCTTTGTGGTTCTGCACCAACTGGCTTTACTCAGAAAAAAATAAATGAAATGCATGATTTTTTAATTTCGGAAAAAGGCGGCGTTTGGAACGAAAAAGAAATTGCCATTTTTCCGAACGGATTAAGCGAGGAACTTCTTTGCTTTTCTATTGAAAATCTTATTAGCCAAAAAACAGAGCATATTCTTCTATATATCTGCACTTTAAGTGCGGTTAGCGATAAAGAAAGTTCATTTTATCTTGGTGGCGAAGAAATTAGAAAAAGTGCGATTCAAAAATTTACTTACCAAAAAAACTCGAAACTCGATTTTCAGGTGATTTTTGATTGTGATACAAAAATGCAGAGCGACAAGTCTTGTGGTTTTGAAAAGGTTTGAGGCAAGTCGTGGAATATTACTGTATAATGGTAAAAACTGGTGCAGAGCAAAGTTTTAAAGAAATAGCACTAGCCGAATTAAAAAATGACTTTCCTGATATTGAGTTTTTCTTTTTTAAGCATACTTTAAAATCAAATCGTGGCAAATATTTTGAAAAGCCGGTTTTTCCTGGCTACATTTTTTTGCAAATAGAAACACTCTCTGTTGAATTTCTTTCGCGTCTTATAAAGTTAAAAGATTTTTACAGAATTTTACGCGACAATTCCGAGCCGACAAAAATAACAGGCGAATCTTTAAATGAATTGAAGATTTTTATTCATAACGGAGAGCATTGGGGCGTTTCAAAAGTAAAAGTTCTTTCCGGAATGAAAGTTAAGGCAATTTCTGGACCATTTATGGGACTTGAAGGACTTGTCTACAAAATCAATAGAAAGAAAAAAGTTATTACAATAATTTCGTCGTTAACAACAGACGGAAAAAAGATTGATTTGCTGTACGAAGATGTTGGTGTGACGGAAGAAAAAGATGTTCAAAATGTGAACAATTGACAGATTGACTGATGGCCTTTATAATCAAATAAAATCAGTTGTGGCTGTTTACGGGCGCGAACGGGCGTATAAATAAGTGCAATGTCTAGTTTTCTTCGTCGTTTGCAGGAAGTAAAATCTGCACGGATATGGAAAGTTTGTTTTGGGAATCAGACTTGGCCAGAAATGGAGAAGGTGTGTAAAAATAGACAGATGCATTTTTATAAAGGTGTTTTATGCTAAGAGTTTGGTTTGGAGATGGAAAAGAAACT
>CAZJOU010000368.1:0-2069 GCA_964547685.1 uncultured Treponema sp.
CAAGCGAATATGTATAATGATTTACGATTTTATGATTTTTTGTATTAAAACGTGCCTCTAGCATACTTTCTGCAACAGCCATTCCAACTGCCATAGAAACGCCTTGACCAAGCGGTCCCGCCGTACATTCAACGCCGTCAGTAACTCCATATTCAGGATGTCCGCAACAAACGCTTCCTACTTGGCGAAACGATTTAATATCATCAATAGAAATTTTGTATCCACTTAAGTGAAGAATTGAATACAATAACATTGAACCATGTCCGGCAGAAAGAACAAATCTATCTCTATCTACCCATTTAGAATCAGCAGGATTGTGCTTTAGGATTTCTCCGTAAAGGACTGCGGCTACTTCTGCCGCACCAAGAGGAGTTCCCGGATGTCCAGATTTTGCTTTCTGAATTGCATCCATTGACAAACTTCTTATAGAAGTTGCTACAGCATTAATCGCTTTCTCGTTCATCGTAAACCTCTAAGTTTATTTATGTAATAGATTCCGAAAATTCGGAACGAAGTGCAAATTGCCTAAAAAATTTTTGAGAAATGACATACTTTTTTATTAAACTAATTTTTTTATTGCTTTTACTAAAAGCGGTTCATCTGTATGCGATTCCAAAAGTTGCTTAAAATCGTGATTTTGAAAAAGTTGAACTAATTCCGAAAGAACTTTTAAGTGCGTTTGCTGATTAGAAGTAAGAATTACAAACATAACAAAAACTAAGCAACCATCTGGCGCATGCATATCAATAGGCTTTTTTAAATAAACAACGCAAATTCTTTGATCTTTTTCGTCTTTTATAACAGGAACTCTAGCGTGAGGAAGTGCAATTCCTTTGCCAACTGCCGTACTCATAATTTTTTCGCGGTCGCAAAGTGCTTTGTAAATAATTTCTGGATTTATATCGCTAGAAAAATTAATCTTGCTAATAACGTTTTTATAAATTTCTTCCGGAGAAGAACCTTCTATATCCTTAAAAACTCCGCCTTTTTTAATAAGTTCAGCAAGATCAACAGACATCTTTTACCTCTTACTTTATGACTACAAAAGAATTTTTCGTTTCCTTAATTAAAACATCGTGTAAATCTTCTTCTACACATTCAAAGTTAAGTTCCATTCCTTCGTACGAAAGATAAAGGTCATCTTTATTTTGCGCAATAGAAGAAGGATCTGTTTCTGAAGTTTCCAAAATATGAGCAAGATGCGCATAAATTTGCGACAAAATAACAAGCGGTTGTTGTGGAAATTCAGAAAGTTCCGCGCCAGTTAAATCTATTGAATAAACTAGTTTGTTTACTTTGTAGAACAAATCCAAAAAATTGTGTCGCAAATCGCTAATTTCGGAATCTGCAAATCTATTATAGTCTTCTTCGATTATATCATGTCGGTTTTTCAAGTGCAACAACATAGCTTTGCGAAGAAAGTTCGAAACAAGATACGCATTCGGATAAAGATTGTTCATAAGAACTTCTGCGTCAAAAACTTGATTATAAAGTTGGTCGCGAATTGCAGCATCTACAATGAAAATTGGAATTTCTTCAAAAGATTCGTCCGCTGGCCAAGGTTTCTTTTTTAAATCTTTAGAATCGTCGCCATAATCAATATCGTTCCACTTTCCGATAGCAGGAACATCTTCGCCCTTAAACCAAAGTCTAGTTTCTACACCAAAAAGTTGGAATCCTATTTTAGTTGAACGCGAAAACAATTCTTCTACAGAACCGCAATTTTTTACGCAAAGCCCAGAACGATTGTCCGCAAAAGCAACAGAAAGTTGCTCTTCTATAGAAGAAAGCGGTCCTAAAATCTTAAAACTTTCTAAAAGTGATTTTTCTAAAAGTGAATACCAATGTTCACGTTCTATATCATCTGTAGTAATTTGAAGTTGTTCACCCTGATTTCTAGAAATAAAACTTATTTCTACAATGCAATTATCCCAATCAACTACGCGACAAATAATTCTATCGCCATATTTAAATCCGTCTTTTTTAAGTTGTTCTACAGAAACTGCCGTAATATTAACTTTAGAAGGCAAAACGTAGTCAACATCTGCTAAATTTAACTTTTCATTTGC
>CAZJOU010000369.1:0-2068 GCA_964547685.1 uncultured Treponema sp.
GCAGATTCTGTTAGACTTGGCGAATATTATGTTTTTGAAAATGGAACTAATGGCGAAAATAATTTTGTAAGCGCAAATGCAAGCGACAAAAGCACAATTAATTTGGCAATGGTTTACCATTCGCTTGGGCAAAAAAATAATTCTTTGGAATTGTATAAAAAAGTTAATAGTAGAAGTTCGGACAGAAACTTAAAATCGCTTGTAATGTACAGAATGGCTTTAATTTACTTAGAAAACAACGACGAAAAGAACGCAAAACTTTGCGCGGAATACAGCATAACGCTAAATTCTAAAAATGCAGAAGCACGACTTTTGTTAGCAAAAATAAAAGCAAATGACGCTGCTAGACATACCAACTGAAAAAAAAAAATGTCATTATTACACGAGTTTGCTATGCAAACATCGCAGAGCTTGACCCGATAATCTACTTATTATAGATTGCAGACGAGTTTTCTTACGAAAACATCGCAGAGTCAAGCACGGCAATGACATAAAATTTTCTTAAGTTGATGATGTTAGTATCTACTTGTTATAATTGACTTCTATTCAATAATAGCAATTACGTCGCTCATACGCAAAATCAAGTAATCTTCGCCGTCGATTTTTACCTGAGTTCCAGCGTACTTGTCGTACATAATGTGGTCGCCATTTTTTACTGTAATTTTATCTTCTTCTGTGCCAGGACCAACTTCTACAACTTTTGCTGTTTGAGTTTTTTCCTGTGCACCTTCTGGAATGTAAAGTCCGCTTGCAGTTTTAGTTTCTGCTGCGTCATTTTTTACAAGAATTCTGTCTGCTAATGGTTTAATTTTCATTTCTATTTTACTCCTATTGGAAAAATATTTTCTTTTGTTACCGACAAATATACGAATACAAATGCGCTATCGTCAAGGAAAAAATGATTTTTTCGAAGAAATTTTTATTTTTGTGAGTAAAAATTACCCAAATTCTGCACTTCTAACGTTGAGTGGGGAAAATTTACGCAGGAGTTGCGGGCGGCGTTAGAGCCCGCTAGAAGGGGTAGGCGAAAACACGAAGTGGTTGAGCCGAGGGGAAGACTTTCCCCCCTTAAATTATTCATTATAAATTATTAATTCGAAATTATTAAAACTTGGCACGAAATTTGCATAATATTATATGTAAATATTTTTGGAGGCATAAAATTATGACAAACGACAGCACAATTTCAATGTATTTAAAAGAAATTAACAAAGTTCCGCTTCTTTCCTATGAGGAAGAAACTGAATTAGCAAAAAAAGCCGCCGCCGGCGATAAAGCTGCTAAAGATAAGATTGTAAAAGCAAATCTTAGATTTGTTGTAAATGTTGCCAAAAAATATCAGAAAAAAGGTCTTGAACTAGAAGATTTAATTAGCGAAGGAAATGTTGGTCTTTTAACTGCAATAGATAAATTTGATGTAACAAAAGGTTATCATTTTATTTCGTACGCAGTTTGGTGGATTCGCCAAGCAATTTTAAAGGCAATTTGCGAAAAAAGTCGCGCAATTCGACTTCCGCAAAACAGAGCGAATGAACTTGTTCAAATTGAACACGCTAAAAAATCAATTACAGAAAATATGTCCGAAGAAGACGAACTTAAAGAAATTGCAAATATGTTAAATATGGACGTAAAACATGTTCACGAACTTGTAGATATTAGTCGCGAAATGGCTTCGCTTGATTCTGAAGTTGCTGGAAAAGACAATTCTTCTACAACTTTGGGTTCTATGCTAGAAGATAAAACTCATGGTCAGCCAGAAGATATGATTATTAACAAGGAAATGAAAAAAGATGTTAATAGCGTTCTTAATACATTAAAACCAACAGAAGCGCAGGTTTTGCGAATGCGCTACGGAATTGGCGTAGAAAAACCAATGTCGCTTAAAGAAGTTGGTGATAAATTTAATCTTACTAAAGAGCGAATTCGTCAGATAGAAAAACACGCTTTGGTTAGAATGCAACATCCAACAAGAGCGCGCAGACTAGAAAGTTACGTTGCTTAAAAAGATTAAGTCATTCCGTGCTTGACACTGCGATGTTTTCGAAAGAAAACTCGTTTGGAATCCACA
>CAZJOU010000370.1:0-2048 GCA_964547685.1 uncultured Treponema sp.
AGCACAGACAATTTTTATTATTTTGTACTAAAGGTCGAAATTTGCTATACTACCTTTATGAACATTCTTTCGGTTAAAAATCTAAAAAAAATTGGGCGCGAACAGCCGCTTTTTTCTGATGTAACGTTTGGCTTAAACGAAGGCGACAAAGCCGCTTTAATTGGGCGAAACGGAACTGGAAAATCAACTTTGCTAAATACTATTGCTGGCGTTTTAGAACCAGACGAAGGAAATGTTGTTATAAATAAAGATTCTGGCGTTTCGTTTTTACCGCAAAATCCGCCTTTTAATGCCGAAGACACAATTCGCGAACATATTTTTAAAAGTAAATCCGAAAAACTTAAAATAATTAACGAATATCTTTCGTTGTGCGAAAAATTAGGAAGCGACAACGGCGAAAGTTACATTCAAAAACGTTTTGACGAACTAAATGTTTTAATGGAACAAAAAAATCTGTGGAATTACGAAGCGCAAGTAAGTTCAATTCTTTCTACGCTTGGAATTTCTGATATGTCGCGCAAAATGGGAACTTTGTCTGGTGGAATGTTAAAAAAAGTTAGTTTAGCGCAAGTTCTTGTAGAAGACACAAAACTTTTGCTTTTAGACGAACCAACAAACCATCTTGATATAAAAACAATTTATTGGTTGCAAAACTATTTGCACGACACAGACCGAACTGTTTTAATGGTTACACACGACCGTTATTTTTTAGACGCAGTTTGCAACAATATTTTTGAACTTTTTCGCAATTCTGTAAAACTTTACGTAGGAAATTATTCAACTTATTTGGAAAAAAAGCAGGTTGAACAAGAAATTGAACAAAATACAGACAGAAGAATTGAATCTGTTTTACGTTTTGAACGCGACTGGCTTAGCCGCGGACCTTGCGCGCGTGGAACAAAAGCAAAAGCAAGAATTCAGCGCGATATGCAACTTATTAATCGCGAAAAATTTAAGGCGGACAAAGGTTTTACTTTTGAAGTAGAAGGAAGAAGACTTGGTGGCAAAGTTTTAGAACTTCATTCTATTAGCAAAAATTTTCCAAAAGGTTACGTTTCGGAAAATGCAAAAAACGTAATTCCAGTAATTAAAAACTTTTCTTACACATTTACAAAAGGGCAACGAATTGGCATTTTTGGCGATAACGGCTCTGGAAAATCAACTTTTTTAAACATTATAACCGGAAATTTAAAGCCTGATTCTGGAACAGTTGTTGTTGGCGAAAACACAGTTTTTGGCTATTACAATCAAAATCCTGTTTTTAAGGACATAAATCAAAGCGTTTTGGAATACTTAAAAGAAGCAGCAGAATATGTAAAAAAGAATGACGGAAAAACTTTAAGCGCAGGACAATTTTTAAATGAATTTGGATTCGAAGGAAAAATTCAAGGCGCACCAATTTCTAGTCTTAGCGGTGGCGAACGAAAAAGACTTTTTTTAATTAGACTTTTAATGACAAATCCGAACTTTTTAGTTTTAGACGAACCAACAAACGATTTTGACATTTTTACAATGAACGTTTTGGAACAGTTTTTAGAAACGTACAAAGGTTGCTTACTTGTTGTTAGCCACGATCGTTATTTTATGGACAAAGTTTGCGACACTCTTTTTATTTTAGAAGACGACGGCGCAATTAGCGGTTTTGTAGGAAAATGTTCAGAATATATTGAATATAAAGAAGAAAAAAAGAAGCAAGATGAACTGGCAGCGCGAAACGTAGCGAAAGAACAGAAAAAAGATTTAGAAAATGCAGGTGCAAACGCAACGAAAAGTGCGGAAAAAAAGCGCAAACGAACTTTTAAAGAGCAAAAAGAATTTGAACAAATAGAAAGCGAAATAATGAAACTAGAAGAAAAAAAATCCGCACTAGAAGCACAAATGTCCAACGGTCAAAAAGTAGATTTTGAAACGTTAAACCGCGAATATTCCGAAGTAAACGCAACGCTAACAACAAAATACGACCGCTGGAACGCTTTGGCAGAGCTAGAATAGCGATTGCACCAAATGACGTACTAAGTTGCGCAACTTAATGTGTCATATTCGGGCTT
>CAZJOU010000371.1:0-2046 GCA_964547685.1 uncultured Treponema sp.
ATTGCAAAAATTGTTTTAGGAAAACCAGTTTCTTCGGAATTTTATAAAGAAAATTTTGTTTCCGAAGATAATTTCAATGTTATTCCGCCAGAAAAAAAACGTAACCTTATTTATATTTTTATGGAATCTATGGAATCTTCTTTTGTAGACGAAAAACAAGGCGGAGTTTTAGAAAAAGATTTGCTTCCAAATATTTATTCGCTTGCAAACGAAAATATTAATTTTGGAGATGAGCGGGACGGACAAAAAATTAGCGGTGCTTATAATCTTTACGGAACAAACTGGACAGTTGCTGGGCTTCTTTCTAGAACTTCTGGAGTTCCATATTTTTCGCCGTTTAGTTACGAAAATGGAAATAAAAAAGGAAAACGTCATTGTTTAAAAAATCTAAAAAAACTTGGCGACTTTCTTTATGAGCAGGATTATAATCTTGTTTTTTCTATGGGTTCTAAAAAGCAATTTGAAAATCGCGACACAGTTTTAGAAGAACAACATTTTGAAGTTCACGACATTGAATGGTACAAACAAAATGGATTTTTAGAGCCAAATTACGAAGTTTTTTGGGGATTTGAAGACGCAAAGCTTTACGATTTTGCAAAAAAAGAACTTTCTGAACTTTCTAAAGACGAAAAACCGTTTGCATATGGATTTTTAACTGTAGATACGCACTTTCCAGATGGTTACACTTGCCCACTTTGCAAAAGTGAAAATAACGAAAACATAGAAAATGTTTTTGAATGTGCAGATAGGCAACTTTTTAATTTTATAGAATGGGCAAAAACACAAAGTTGGTACGAAAATACAACAATTATTGTTACAGGCGATCATTTATACTTAAATGCAGTTTTGAACAATTTTATTGAACGAAATTCTTTGCTTACAAATTCAGAAATTGAACAAAATAGACGTGTTTTAGATATTTTTATAAATCCTATTGATGATGTAAAAAATGTAAATCAAAATAGAAAATTTAGTGCTTTTGATATGCTTCCTACAATTTTGGAAGCAATGGGAAATAAAATAGAAGGTAGCGGAATGTATTTAGGGCGTTCGCTATTTTCTAGCGAACCCACTCTAGTAGAAAAATACAACGAAAATTACGTAAACAACGAAATTATGCAAAAAACTGTTGAGTACGAAGCGCTAAAATAGATTTTTGTATTTTACACTGAACTTAAAATCAATTCCATTTTGCCTTCTAGCGTTACTTTTCCAAAGTTGTATGGAAGAATAAAATGGTCGGCTTTTTTAATTTCTTTTCCGTTTATTTTGCCGCTTCCACTAATGACGCTGCAAAGCAAAAATGGCATTGTTTGTTCAAAAGTTGTTTTATTTGTAATGTTTGCGTACCAAACTGTAAAAAAATCGCAAGAAACTAACTGCTTAAAACTTTCTGAAAGTTTTTTTTCTTTGTTTAACGGAACTTTTTTTTGAACAAACGGCGCTTTTATAACATCGATGCTTTGCTTTACGTGAAGAGGACGCTTTTTTCCGTCTTGCAAGCGGTCGTAATCATAAACACGGTAAGTTATGTCGCTGGATTGCTGCGTTTCTAAAATTACAGTTCCGCCTTTTATTGCGTGAACAGTTCCCGGTTCAATAAAGAAAAAATCGCCTTTGTGAACTGGAACTTCGCGAATAAAATCGTTCCACTTTTGGTTTTCTATCATCGATTTTACTTCTGCGGAATCTTTTGCATTGTGTCCGATTATAATTTTTGTGCCAGGAAGAGCGTCCATTATGAACCAACATTCTGTTTTTCCTAGCGAACCGTTTTCGTTTTTTGCGGCGTATTCGTCATCTGGATGAACTTGAATGCTTAAATCTTTTTTTGCGTCGATTATTTTAGTTAAAAGCGGAAATCGGTCGCCTTTTGTGTTTCCAAAAAGTTCTGGATGCGTTTTCCACAAATCGCTTAAATGAAGTCCTTTGTATTCATCGTTTAAAACTAAATCGTCGCCGTTCGGATGCGCGCTAATTCCCCACTGTTCCGAACCCCAAATAAGATTTTTTACTTCTGGTTTTAAAAATATTGGATTCATATTG
>CAZJOU010000372.1:0-2043 GCA_964547685.1 uncultured Treponema sp.
TTTTTCATAATCGGGTTCTTGCCGAAAGTACATTTTTGCTAATACATTAAAACTCTACATTCAACTTAGTTAGTTATTTTTAACATAATATTTTTAAAACATCTTGTAAAGTGATATTGTTCAAAAATGTTGGTTTTAACATTAATTTTGAACATAAATAATGATTTTTTATAATAAAAATGTATAAAAACCAATAAAAATAAATATTTTTGAACAAAGATAAACGTCTTCCCTAGATTGTAGAAAACAAAAATTTCATGCTAAAATAAAATCAATGGAAAAAGAAATAGCAATATTTAAAACAGATTCAGAAACAATAAATGTAGAAGTAATTTTTGAAGACGAAACCGTTTGGCTAACTCAAGAACAAATGGCAATTTTGTATGAAAAATCAAAATCCACGATTAACGAACATATAAAAAACATTTTTGCCGAACACGAACTTGAAGAAAATGAAACAACTAGAAAATTCGGAATTTCCGAATTTTCTTCTGTAACAACAAAACCAACAAATTACTACAATCTTGACGTAATTATTTCTGTTGGTTACAGAGTAAAATCTTTGCGCGGAACACAATTTAGACAATGGGCAACAAAACGACTTAACGAATATATTCGAAAAGGTTTTACTTTAGATGACGAACGCTTAAAGCAACTTGGCGGTGGCGATTATTGGTCAGAACTTCTTTACAGAATTCGCGACATTCGTGCTTCGGAAAAAGTTTTTTATAGGCAGATTTTAGATATTTACGCAACAAGCATTGATTATAATCCGCGTTCTGACACTTCTGTTGATTTTTTTAAGAAAGTCCAGAATAAAATTCACTTTGCTGTACATGGGCAAACTGCTGCAGAAGTTATTTATAATCGTGCAGATGCGGAAAAAGAATTTATGGGATTAAAAACTTTTGAAGGAAACAGACCGCACTTAAAAGATGCAATTGTTGCAAAAAATTATCTTGATGAAAAAGAACTTCGTGCAATGGGACAAATTGTTTCCGGTTATCTTGATTTTGCAGAACGCCAAGCAGAAAGACATCAAACTATGACAATGAAAGATTGGGCAGAACATTTAGACAGAATTCTTACAATGAGCGGAGAAGAACTTTTGCAAGGTAACGGTTCTGTTTCGCACGACAAAGCCATTGAAAAAGCAACCTCAGAATATAAAAAATATCAGCAAAAAACATTAAGCGATGTAGAAAAAGATTTTCTTGGCTCTATAAAAGAAATAGAAACTAAATCTAAAAAAATAAAATAAAGGGGCGTTGCGGGGGCAAGTAGCAAAACAATTTTTGCCCCCGCTAGAAAGGGTAGGCTGCAACGAAGTGCAGCCGAGGGGAAGGCTTTCCCCACCTAAATTCCTAATTCATATTTCCTAATTCCTGCCCGGCTCGCAAGTCTCGCCGGTTAGCGGTTTTTCTTGATAATCCTAAATCGACCCGCTGTCGCAGCTCGATTTTTAACGGATTTTCGATTTTACGCTTATTTAGTTCCCGGAATCAACTCAAGAATTTCCTTAATCGGCATACACAAATCGTTTGCTTCTAGTGAACGTTCCGCCTGCAAAATTGTTTCTGCGCACTTTTTCATTGCCGGATAAGACGCACGGAGCATGTGGTTTGCGTAAATTACAATGTTTGCACCCCAACTTGCCAATTCTTTTTCTGTAAACTGATTGTACGTTGTTGGAACTAACACAAGCGGAATATTTTTGTACACTTCGCGAAATTTGCCGCAAAACTCTTTTATGTCTTCGCCGCTTTTTTCTTTAGAATGAATCATAATTCCGTCCGCACCAGATTTTACTGCGGCAAACGCTTTTTTTAGCGCCTCTTCTACGCTGTACCCCGCAATAATTTCTTCGATTCGCGCAATAATCATAAAATCTTTTGTAACTTGCGCACGCTTTCCAGCCGCAATTTTTTCGCAAAATTCTTCTTCCGTTGCAAGAACTTGTTTTGCCGCCGTTCCAAAAAGCGAGTTCTTCTTTAATCCTTTTTTATCTTCTATTATAACTGCGCTAACTCCGTTTCGTTCCAA
>CAZJOU010000373.1:0-2031 GCA_964547685.1 uncultured Treponema sp.
GTGCTTTTGTAGTGTGTCATTGTCGTGCTTTTGTAGTGTGTCATTTGTCATTGTCGGACTTGATCCGACAATCTATATTAAAGGAGATTGTCGGGTCTAACCCGACAATGACAAATATTTTTTTAAATTGATTTTCTTGCCTCTAATTAACGTTGCACTAATTAAAAAACTGAATTATATTATAAGTAACGATGTGTAATTAATTATGGAGGCAAAAATGTCAAATCCAAATGCAAAACCAGGAACTGGCGGAAACGTTTACATTCCGTTTGAAAAACGAACTGGTCCAGAATCAATTGTTTATTTTACTCGCGATTTAAGCGAAAAAGGTTTGCAAAAAATCTACGATAGAGTAAGTTCTAACTTAAAAGGAAAAATTGCCGTAAAACTTCACACTGGCGAAGCAGAAGGTCCAAACATTATTCCGCGTCCGTGGGTAAAATCACTTTTTGAAACAAAAATTCCAAACGCAACAATTGTAGAAACAAACACATATTACGAAGGAAGCCGCGATTCCACAGAAAAGCATCGCGAAACATTAAAAATTAACGGTTGGACATTCTGTCCGGTAGACATTACAGACGAAAATGGTTGTACAACTTTTCCTGTTCACAACGGAAAATGGTTTGACGAAATGCACGTTGGAAAAAATCTAGCAAATTACGATTCGCTTTTGGTTCTTACACATTTTAAAGGGCACACAATGGGCGGATTTGGCGGTTCCAACAAAAACATTGGAATTGGTTGCGCAGATGGAAAAGTCGGCAAAAAAGAAATCCACACAGTTGTTGGTTCGGACAATCAATGGTCAATTGCCGAAGAAGAACTTATGGAACGAATTGCAGAAAGTTCGCACGCAACTGTTGACCATTTTGGAAAGCAGATTTCGTTTATTAACGTTATGCGAAATATGTCCGTTTCTTGCGATTGCGAAGGAAAGTTTGCAGAGCCAGTTGTAACTCCGGACGTTGGCATTTTGGCTTCGCTAGACATTCTTGCAGTTGACCAAGCGTGCATCGATATTATTTACAATATGCCAAGCCACGCTGGAAAGCATTTTATTGAACGCGTAGAAACCAGACACGGACTTCGCCAACTAACTTATATGAAAGAACTTGGAATGGGAAACGACCGCTACAAAATTTTAGACATCGATAACGGTGATAAAGTCATAACAGCAGCCGAAGCCTGCAACTTTGTAAAACCCGGCTGGATTCCAGACAAGTACAACACATTTGAAGGCAACAACTTTGGAATGAAGTACGTTGCAGAAATGTAAGTAGAAAAATGGTGGTTGATTGCGCGCACTTCGTGGACGACAAGCTCAACCACCATTTTTTTATCAATTCAATTAGTCAAAAAATCAATCTTATCTTTTAATGAAACTGTGTTATAATTAAAAATATGAGCATTATTGTATATCATGGCAGTAATATAACGGAAGCGAAATTTTATGAACAACATTTATTTTCCAGAAGAAAAGATAACTGAAAACGATTTGTATTTTATCTGTTCCATGATAGAAAGAACTGCAAGAAAACTTCATCAGAAAAATAAATACGTGGTCAATACAATTGGAAAAGAAAATCTTAAGCATCTTATAAGCGTGGCAAACGTTGAACATTCCGAAAATCCTGAAGATGTTGCAGAAAAATGGATTTGTGATTACAACTTGCAAAACGGAAATTATGACGTTTCTGATGTTGACCATAATCTTGTACAAAAAATTCCAACGCCGCTTCAAATGTGAAAAGTTTACACAAGACTTATTACAATGACTTCTAGTTCAAACGAAGACTACATTGACGGCATTTTGCGCGTTTATAACGACCCAATTTGCGAAACAATAGACAATTACAATGCAAGTGCATATTACGAACCTTCGTATGTTGTGGCACGAGCGTATAGAGCAGGCGGATTTTAACAATTATATCTGCTCTTTTCGTTACTTAAAAACTCAATCAATTCTTGCGCCGTTGGATTGTGATTAGGCTTGCAAAAATAATATTGAGTAATCGGAAAATCCGTTCC
>CAZJOU010000374.1:0-2012 GCA_964547685.1 uncultured Treponema sp.
TAATTCAAGAAAACATAATAGAACAAGGCGAAATAAATCTTGAACGCCTTGGCGATGGAAAGCCTCCGTTTGACCGTCCAGGAAAACTTTTTTCGCTTTTTGGAAACGACGCACAGAAGAAACTTATTTCGATTATCCGAACCGTAAACGAAAACGCAAGGATTGCGTAGAAGAATGGAAAATAATAAAATTTATGATATAATAAAAAAACTCTCTTATATTTTAGTAGGAGGCACAAAATGGCGATTACAGTGGCTGAACTTCAGAAAAACTTAAATGAATATATAGAACTTGCGGAAAAGGAGCAGATTTCAATTTCTGACGGAAATAAAATAATTGCCGTGCTGACCTCTCCTAACAATGATGTTCTTGAAAGAACAGAAACCGCAAAATCTCTTTTTGGCATTCTTCCGAACGACGCAAGTCTTGAAGAGTCAAAAAAAGAGAGGCTTTCTGCAATATGAAAATTCTTTTAGATACGTGCATAATTATAGATGCGTTGCAAAACCGCATTCCTCACTCACAGTATGCACAGCAGATTTTTCTTGATGTTGCTGCAAGAAAATATGTTGGATGCATATCAGCAAAATCTGTAACAGACATTTACTATCTAATGCACAGATTCTTTCATGATGATAAAAAAACAAGAGCCGTGCTTAGAAAATTATTCTCTTTGTTTGAATTGATTGATACATACGGCGATGACTGCATTGCCGCTGTTGATTCAGAAATGAATGACTACGAAGATGCTGTAATGTCCGAAACGGCATATAGAAATAATATTGATTATATTGTCACAAGAAACATAAAAGACTACTCAAAGTCAAAAGTTAAAGTTTTAAGTCCGTTGGATTTTTTGCAATTATAAATAAACCTATGAATGATGTAAAAACGGTAAAATTGGGAGATGCCTTTGACTTGCAAATGGGAAAAACTCCCGACAGAAAGAAACTTGAATATTTTCGCACAAAAGACAATAAATGGATTTCAATTGCTGACATTTCGAAATCTGAAAAATATATTTTCGAAACAAAAGAATGCATTTCAAACGAAGCTGTAAAAGCGACTGGCATAAAAATTATTCCTAAAAACACGCTGATTATGAGTTTTAAACTTTCCATCGGAAAAACTGCAATTACTACAGAAGATATGTATTCAAATGAAGCAATTATGGCGTTTCTTCCTAATGGCAAATACGAAACTGACAACAGTTTTTTATATCATCTTTTTGCAAATAAAGATTGGTCAGAAGGAAGCAACCGAGCCGTAAAAGGAACAACGCTGAACAAAGTAAGTCTTTCCAACGCAACAATAAACCTTCCTCCGCTACAAACCCAGAAACAAATTGCCGCGCGCCTAGACTTATGCACAGACACAATCGCAAAGCACAAAAAACTTTTGGAACTTCACGAAACGCTAATAAAAAGCCAGTTTGTAAAAATGTTTGGAGATCCAAAAATCAATTCATTGAATCTTCCAACAAAGAAATTTGAAGATATTGTAAAACTTCAAAGAGGTTTTGATTTGCCAGTTCAAAATAGAAATCAATCTGGAAAATATTTTGTTTATGGTTCAAATGGAATTTTAGATAAGCATGATGAATATAAAGTAAAATCACCAGGAATTGTAACTGGTCGTTCAGGAACATTAGGCAAAGTTTATTATATTTTTGAAGATTATTGGCCTCTTAATACAACACTTTTTTCTGCTGACACTTACGGAAATAATGTTGTTTATTTAAAATATCTTTTAGAAATGTTTGACTTAAAAAGATTTACAGAAGGTTCAGGAGTTCCAACTTTGAATAGAAATATTGTTCATCAAAAGGAAATAATTGATGTTCCTCTCGCACTTCAGCAAAAATTCGCAACGTTCGTTCAGCAAGTAGAAAAATCAAAATCCGCAGTTCAAAAATCGCTACAAAAAGCGGAAACGTTGTACAAGGTGCTTATGCAAAAGTATTTTGGCTGACGGTTGCGTAGATTTGTGTTATATTATTTATAAGGAGGCGC
>CAZJOU010000375.1:0-2002 GCA_964547685.1 uncultured Treponema sp.
CAAGCATTGAATGGATTTCTGGTTCGTTCGGAAGCCACACAGGTTGTCTTTATCCAGAAAGTGATTTAGTGGGACGCAATGCACGCGCGGAATTTACCGGCGTAACTTTTGCAGGAAAAGGTCAAGAACTTGATACAGGCGCAAAAATGGTTCATCTTGCGCCAAACACAACAAGCGTAATTACAACAAAATCAATTTCTAAAGGCGGCGGTGCTTCTATTTATCGTTCTGCGGTTTACATTACAAAAGAAGCGGTTGGTTCAAAAGCAAGCGTTTCTTGTGCTTCGTTAATGTTGGACAGCGAAAGCCGAAGCGACACGATTCCTGCAAACATTGTTTTAACGGACAAAGCGGACGTTGGTCACGAAGCAAAAATTGGTCGCATTAGTAACGACGCTGTTTTTTACTTAATGAGCCGCGGGATTAGCGAAGAAGAAGCGCGAAGCATGATTGTTAGCGGATTTGCAAATCCAGTTTCTAAGGAACTTCCGCTTGAATATGCTGTAGAAATGAACAACTTGATTAGACTTGAAATGAAGGGGACAATGTGATGAGTGAAATATTGAAAATAAACAATCTTCCTTCTCCGTCTTGGAGTTGGCTAAAAATAAACAATGCCGAACTTGAATTTGATGTTCAGTTGAAAAATGTTTTACCAGAAATAAAATCGCAAGATGTGGTTGAACAAAATAATGTGGTGGTTGAGCCTGTCGCCCGCTTGCGCACGGAGCGTAGCGAAGTAACCACCACGTTTCAGAATCTTCCGGAACTTTTAAGCGGAACTGGAAAATCTTCTGATTCAATTTTTGCTGGTGCAAAGCCGATTGGTCTTGTTATTCCAAAAAACAAGAAAATAGAAAAACCGATTGTGTTGAATTACAACTTTGAAAATGGAGAGGCTGCGCTTACAAATCAAGTTGTTGTTGCAGAAGAAAATTCTGAAAGCACGATTATAATCGTAAGCAGTTCCGACGAAAACGCAGGCGGATTTCAGGCGATTAGAACAGAAGTTTACGCAAAAAACGGAGCAAAAATCCGCGTTGTAAAAGTTCAACTTTTGGGAAATAAGTTTGTGCAGGTTGACGACTTTGCCTCTTACGCTTCGGAAAATGCGCAGATTGAACTTACTCACGTTGAACTTGGCGGTGAAAAAGTTTATGTTGGTGCAGGTTGCAATCTTAAAGAATATCAGTCTTCGTTCAAATCTGATTTAGGTTACTTTTTAAAAGATGAACAAAATCTTGACTTGAACTTTATTGTAAATCATTATGGAAAAAAGACTTTGTGCAAAATGAACGTTGCAGGTTCGCTAAAAGACAAAGCGAAAAAAACTTACCGCGGAACAATCGATTTTAAAACTGGTTCGTGCGGTTCTGACGGCGATGAGCAAGAAGAAACTCTTTTGTTAAGTCCAGACGTTCAAAACGAGTCGATGCCGGTAATTCTTTGCACAGAAGAAGATATTTCTGGCGAACACGGAGCAACAATTGGCAGACTTAGCGATGAAACGCTTTTGTATTTTGAAGCACGCGGAATTAGCAAAGAAAAAGCGGAAAACTTAATTGCGCGTGCAAAAGTGCAAAAAGTTAGCCAAACAATAAACGACGACGAAACAAAAGCGAAAATCACAAACAAAATGAACCAGATTTTCGGCGACGACAGCGAAGAATAAAAACTATAAAAAGTTGATTTTTGGGAGAATATAAATTTTAGTAAAAGATATAAAAAATGAACGGAAGCAAGGTTCTGTTTTGCAAAACATCTGCACAAGCGAAACGTGCAAAATAATAAAATGTTGGAATTGCATTTAAGTGATTTCGACAGGCTCAATCACCGAGATAAAAGTTTAAGCGCGGAAGCCGTTTTGCATAAACAGGTTCTTGCTGAAAGTTCATTTTTGGGAAATCTTTTATAATTTACAAATTAACTAAGAAATCAACATTTAAGAGGTTTGTATGGCAAATATTTATAAAAACGATTTTCCGATTTTTAGCGCACCGGA
>CAZJOU010000376.1:0-1998 GCA_964547685.1 uncultured Treponema sp.
TATTCGGTTAGTAAATAATTCATTCTAAAATCGTTTTGTTCTTGCGGAATTTGCTTTGTAATTACATTCACAGTACAAACACCACAAAAAATAATGTGTTTGTCTATAGAAAGTTTTAAAACGCGCGACAAATATTTATCGTAATAACCTTTTCCGCGACCAAGCCGCGCGCCTTCCAAATTAAACGCTAAGCCAGGAACTAAAAAAATGCTATTTTCTGGAATTTCGCTAACTTCAATTTTTTGGCTTTGCATTTGCTTTGCAAAATCCGTTTTATTATTTATAAAAGGTTCTCGAATTTTGTATTTATTTTCTGTAGAAAAAGGCGCAGAAAGCGATGTAATTAAATAAAAATCCATATCATTAGAATTTGGAATCATTCGCGGAATTGCAACTTTTTTTCCATCTTTTAACGCTCTTTCTATAATTAGCGAAAGGTCAATTTCATCATTCATTGCCATATATGCAAAAATCAATTTTGATTCAGAATATTCTTTGCTTTTTAAAAAGTAATTTGCAACCGTTTTTTTACATTGATTTGCCAATTCAGAATCAGAAAAATATTTTTTAAGTTCTTCTTTTGCTTTTTTTCGCAGTTCAGATTTTGATAAAATATTATTGTTACAACCGCAAGTTTCCATACAAAAAATATAACATAGTGAAAAATCAATGTAAATTCACTAAAATTAGCAATATGGAAATTCAACTTACAGAAGGAAATGTTTTTAAAAATCTTTTAAGATTTTCCGCTCCATTTTTGCTTTCTTATTTTTTGCAAACTCTTTATGGAATGGCAGATTTATTTATTGCAGGCCAATTTAATGGTGCAGACGTAATTACGGCAGTTTCTGTTGGTTCGCAAATTATGCATATGCTTACTGTAATAATTGTTGGGCTTGCAATGGGACCAGCGGTTTTAATTGGTCACGCTGTTGGCGAAAAAAATCCGCAACGCATTCGCACATTAATTTTTACAACCACAATTTTGTTTTTAATAATTGCAGTTATTTTTACAATTATAACAGTTTTGCTTTGCCCGCAAATTGTAAAAGTGCTTTCTACTCCAAAAGAATCTGTTGAACAAACAAAAATGTATCTTTACATTTGCTTTGCGGGACTTCCGTTTATTGTTGCGTACAACGTAATTGCTTCTATTTTTCGCGGATTAGGCGATTCTAAAAGTCCAATGATTTTTGTTGCCATTGCTTGTTTTATAAATATTATTTTAGACTACATTTTGATTGGAACTTTTGGCTTAAAAGCAGAAGGAGCCGCCATTGCAACAATTTTTGCGCAAGCAGTTAGCGTTGTAATTTCGCTACTTTTTGTTGTAGCAAAAGGCAAGTCGCAAAACGCTAAGGTTGCGCAACTTTCTGCGGATTTTTCAAAACAAGCGGATTTCGCTAGTGTCGCGCCTCGCGCTAACTTTTCTTCTAAAGAAGCAAAAGAAATCTTAAAAATTGGTGTTCCGGTTGCTTGCCAAGACGGATTTATTCAAATTTCGTTTTTATTAATAACTGTAATTGCAAACCGTCGCGGAGTAAACGTTGCCGCCGCTGTTGGAATTGTAGAAAAAATAATTTCGTTTTTATTTTTGGTTCCGTCTTCTATGCTTTCTAGCGTTTCGGCAATTTGTGCGCAAAATGTCGGAGCAAAAAAAATGGAAAGAGCGAACAAAACCTTGTTTTACGCAATTTTACTAGGATTTTCGTTTGGTTTGATAGTTGCAGTTTTGTTTCAATTTTTAGGAAAAAATGTAATTGGACTTTTTACTTCTTCGCCAGAAGTTGTAAAGTTAGGAACTCAATATATAAGAACGTACGTATTTGATTGCGTTTTTGCCGCAATCCATTTTAGTTTTAGCGGATATTTTTGCGCAATCGGAAAGTCGCTTTACGCATTTTTGCACAACGCAATTTCCATAATTTTTGTTCGCGTTCCGGGCGCATATTTTGCTTCCGTCTTGTTTCCGCAAACCTTGCTTCCAATGGGCTTAGC
>CAZJOU010000377.1:0-1997 GCA_964547685.1 uncultured Treponema sp.
TTTTGCTTTTAAAGAACTCAATATATTTTGAGCGTAATTCATTTGCAGTCATAATAAAACATTATAATATTGAAGCACTTGTTTTTCAACTATGCTATTTTGTTTTAAGAAAATCAATTTTTGAAGCAAATTATTCATTTGATGTCATTGTCGGGTCAAGCCCGACAATGACACGCTAAGCAAGTTCGACATTCTGGTTAGTTATTTTGTTAGTGTTATTGTTTTTCCGTCGGTGGCAAAAACTGTTTCTGGCGAAAGTGTTACTGGCGTTAGAATTACTACGTTTTTGTCAACATTTACTTTTACTGTTGGTTTTTGATTTCTTCGCTTTGCTGGCACAAGTTCTTCTGTTGTTTTAAAAGAAAGTGCGTAAGACGCTGCAAGCATAGATTTTTCTGCAGAAGAGCGGAATTGAATTATAGGAAAATCGCCGACTGTGTCTAAAAGATAAGTCCCTTTTTCTTCTAGTTCAGAATTTACAAAGGTAAAATCGCCATTTTTAAAAGTGTAAGATGCTCCATTTTCATCTTGCCATTTTGTAACTCTAGAAATAATTTTTGCAAATTCTTCGTGCGGATATTCTTTCTTTTCGCTACCAAAAGTGCTTTGGAACGACATTTTTTTGTATGCTCCGTCCCAGTTGTTATTTCCTTTTATTCTAAGACCAACATCTTCGTGAACATAAATATTAACTTCGTTTACATTTGTAAGCATAATATCAAGGCGGCGTTTCATACTAGAAATAATAGAATTTACAACTGTAAGATAAATTCCGCTTCGGCGTAAACTAGAAGTTTCCCAAGAATAAACACCTTCTGTGTCATCAGAAAGGAAAATAACTTCTTTATCTGCGTAATTAAAATAAATGTAATGCGCATAATCGCCAGCACTAGAAGTTTTGTACCACAAACCATTTAAATATTCTGCAAAAGTATTAATATTTCCGTTTTGAATTCTTGCAAGTTCGCGCGCCGCAAGTTTATTTCCTGTTACACGAAGTTGTCTATTTTGTGTGTATTTTTGTTCAGTTTCGTTCCAAGTATATTCAGTTTGAATTTGACTTATAACCGAAGAAGAAGAGTTTTTTTCGTCAGAATAATCTGAACTGTAAACCCAAACGCTAAAACTTTGTCCGCGAGTTTGCGAAAGTTCGTACGCTTCGGAACGTTCAGTTTGAATTATAAAAATTGTTCCGTCAGATTGAAAATCGCCAATTTTGTTTAATTCTACGCCAGATTTTTTTCTGTCGCAAAGATATATTTTCATAACGGAATCGCCAGAATTGTTTATTCCTTGGTAAACAAGCGAATTTTTGTGGTTTCCAATCATATCTACAGAATTGAATGAAAATGTTCTGGTTTTAGAAATGTCTGTAGAAATTTCGCTTGCGCGTTCGTAAGAATTAGTTTCTGGATTATAAAGTCCAACAATTAAATAAAGATTTTCTGAACCCGCTTTGTGAACCGCAACAACTTGGTCGTCGTAAGTGTCGCCGTCAAAATCGAAAATCAGCGTGCTCATTAAAGTTTCTGTAGAAAGTAGCGGAATTAGCGACGTCATCATAACGTTATCGTCAGAAAGGTTAGATTCCGAACCTTGATTTTTTTCTTCGCCAGAAATTGTTGGTGTAACTATTTTTGCCCGAACGGAAGAATTTTTCTTAAAAACTGTTAGTCTAAGCGCAACGACAACTGCCAAAATAGCAAGCAAAACGCTAATAAAAATAACGGCAACTTTATTTTTCATACTTTATTAATATACAAAAAAAAACAAGCATCCGCAATGAATTAGTCCAAATGTCGAGTTTTATTGGCTCATCAAAATTGTCTGTGCTTCCGCAGAAATCCGTTTTTGCTACACACGGTGCAGGCCGCATAGGAAACCTATATAACGGCTGCTTCGCAGCCCGGCCCTGCAAGTGTGCCTACGGCGACCTTCGGTGCGCAAAAGCCGGTTTCTGCTCCGCACAGACAATTTTTATTGATTTGCATTAAAAC
>CAZJOU010000378.1:0-1982 GCA_964547685.1 uncultured Treponema sp.
GAACACCGCCGCCGGGATTAGTGGAAGATGCAAAGTTCAGCACACAGGTTTCATACCCTGCATACTGCCTTGCTGCTTCAAAGCTCCGCTTTTTCGATACAATGATCTTTGCTGCTTTTTCCTTTTCTTTCGGTGTCGGCAGCACAGGCTCTCCTGCGAGGAATATCTCCTGATGGTCGTTGGATAACTTAATTACATTTATGACCGCAGGATTTCGCTTGCACAATTCTCGGGTATCCTCGAAGATGGATACATTCTCTTGTCTGCCCATAATCAATCCTCACTTACTGTCAGTTCTGCAAATATCTTTTTCATCTTTTTCTTTTGTTTCTTCTGTTTATCCAGATAGTCTTGTATCATTCCGTAAAAGGAGATATCCATATCCGCATTTTCCGAACCGGTGAAAATGTTCTCGAAGAGAAAGTATGTATCAATACCGTATTTTCTCTTTAAGTCTTTTGCCAAGGCGAGTGCATCAAAGCTGTTGTACGAAAGCATTGTCACTGCCGGAACGACAACAATTTTAATTCCATCCGCTTCGCATTCTTCAAGCATTGCGTTCCAGTTTGGACGATTCTTTGCTGACTTTTTATTGTTGATGTCAACAAAGGATTTTTTCACTGATAGAGTTACCTGTGGTATCGCTGTATTTGCGAACTCAGTCAGAGCATCCTCATCAATAGGAGTAGCTTCATTTGAGAAGCATGCATAGCATACTGCTTCCTTCATCTGTCCATCTTGTTCCATAATGATTTTTCCTCTCTGTATTTCGTTGTATATAAAGAATATTTGTTTATAACTTTTTTCTGTTGTTCCAAACATAGTCCAAGAAAATATCCCAATTGTTCATGACTTGCCAGCAAACATCGACCTTTCGATCCTGATTTTCTCTCTGAGAGACCCAAGGCGAAATCAAAACTTCCCATTCGCACTTTGACCAGAAGTAATACATCAATTCGCTTCGAAGCTCTTTTGCAAATTCCTCTTTCGTTTGACATTTCTTCGCAGCCTTTCTCACATACTCTCGAAAACTGCCATGTTCGAAGATGTTGAAGGTATCGATTTTACCGCCGTTACAATCATGATAAAAGACATTCCATCTAATGTCATCGGATTTAGAGGATACCTTCTTTTGCCAAGGATATTGCACATTGTATTCGGAAGATCTTTCGCCGTAGTTAGGACGAACCATTCTGCCACTTGCGATGATCTCATCCAAGGTTACCGGCTCGTAATTCCAGTACATACAGCCCACATTGTAGATCTCATTTTTGCATCCGATGCTGTTGAGATAGTTGGCAAAGTCTACCTCAAAATCGGCTTCATCCGTGAAGTGCGAATGGGCATGGAGGTGGATCGCCTGATAGCGGTGACCATTATACATAGGCGTGAAGTAGTGTGAAAGAATAACTCTTTTCTTCGTCCCGTCAT
This sequence comes from uncultured Treponema sp., assembly GCA_964547685.1. GTDB lineage: Bacteria > Spirochaetota > Spirochaetia > Treponematales > Treponemataceae > Treponema_D. The sequence goes on from CAZJOU010000378.1 coordinate 1,432, forward strand.
CCAAGGTAACACAGATATCGTCATAGTCCTTGATCCCTGCAAGGGCATCCTTGGCTTTTGCATTGTGTAGGAAACGGTCGTGGTTTCCTTTGATAAGAATGATCTGACCATTCAGCCGTTTGATTAGGCTCGGGGCATCATCGTTTCTTGTCTTCCAAATCATATCTCCGAGGACATAGGTAAGGTCACCTTTTCCGACCTTGTTATTCCATCTACGGATCAATTCCTCATCCATTTCTTCTATTGACTGAAATGGTCTTTTATCAAAGGCGAGTACATTTTCGTGACCGAAATGCAAATCACCTGTAAAGAATACTTTCCCCATTTGAGTGTCACTTCCTTTCGAGTGTTTCAAAGTTGTGGTAGAGGAAATGCATCTTGTCTATGCGCTTGTTGATATGCCAGTGACCGCAGAACCATGCAGTATAATCTGTTGATTCTTCTATCTCATCGAGCCACTTCTCGGTACTATCATCCACCTTGCTTTGATCAATGCCGGGAAGAAATGCTTCAACAGGCTTATATTTGAGGGGGCAGGTATGGGACAGAAT
>CAZJOU010000379.1:0-1975 GCA_964547685.1 uncultured Treponema sp.
TTGAATTATTTTTTGAAAGTTCAAGAATTGTTTTTAACACAAAAATTTCGGTTGCGGTTGCATGGAACATAGGCTAATTTTATTAAAAATGTTACAAAATGGTCAATCGTTTTGCAAAAGTGCTTTTTTATGCTAAACTTTTTTGCGAGGAACTTATGAAAAATATTGCGGTTTTGGTTAGTGGTGGTGGAACAAATCTTCAGGCCTTAATTGACTACGAAAAAGAAAATGCAGATTGCCCTTATAAAATTGCGGTTGTAATTAGCGACCATAAAGATGCTTACGCTTTGGTTCGTGCAAAAAATGCAAATATTCCAACAGAAATTACAAGTCCGTACGCTGTTATGGGCGCGGAAAACGCAAAAAAAGCGACGCGCGAAGAAAAACGCATTGCAGTTAGCGATAAAGTTTTGGAACTTTGCGAAAAATACGATGTAAAAGGAATTGTTCAAGCGGGTTGGCTTACAGTTTTGTCTGGAAAAATAATAGAAAAATATGCAAATAAAATAATTAATTTGCATCCGGCGCTTTTACCAAAATTTGGCGGAGTTGGAATGTGGGGACATTTTGTTCACGAAGCGGTTTTGGCTAGCGGTGAAAAAGAAAGCGGTTGCACAATTCACTTGGTAAACGGCGAATGTGATGGTGGAAAAATCTTGATTCAAAAAAAAGTTCCAGTTTTGCCAAATGATACGCCAGACTCTCTTTACGCGCGAATTGCTCCGGAAGAACACAAAGCCATTGTGGAAGGCACATGTCTGCTAGTTCGCGACTTTGCGTAATTTACGCTACAAACACAAATTGAACTAAAATCATATAAATTGCGGTTCCGCCGGCAATGGCAATCATCATATTTTTTTTGGAAATAATATAAAGTAGCGAAGTTGTTGCAATTCCAATTAATTCTGGAATTCCGTGCGAACCTTCTAAAAGGTTAACTCCGCGAAGACAATAAACTACTAAAAGTGCAAAAATTGCAGACGGCAATGCTTTTCCTAAATAGTGAATAAATGGCGGAATTGGCTTTGAACTTCTAAAAATTATAAATGGCAAAAAGCGCGTAATTAATGTTCCAACGGAACAAATTGCAATTATTATTATTTGTTCATATAAAGGCATTGGACTCATTCAAGTTCTCCGTACTTTTCTATTGGTTTTCTAAATGCAGATAAAAGCAAAACTATGCAAATCATTGTTGGAATCATAAAAGAATCTTTTCCAAAAATTAAAAGACAAACCACGGCAGAAACTAAACCAATTAATGCTGTGTAATGTTTTTTTTCTTTTAAAAGTTGATCAACAAAAATAACTGTAAACATTGCGGTTAGCACAAAATCTAAGCCTTTTGTATTAAATTTTATTAGCGAACCTAAAATTCCGCCTAAAAGTGCGCCAAAAACCCAATAAAATTGATCTAAAAACGAAACCCAAAAGTAAAACCAGCCTTTATCAATATTTTCTGGAATTTCTGCACTATAGTTAATAGAAAATGTTTCGTCGCACATTGAATAAATTAAGTAGATTTTTTTTAAGCCCAAACCTTTAAATTTTTCTAGCATAGAAATTCCGTAAAAAATGTGTCTGGCTTGAACCATTAATGTAATTAGCATTGCTTGTAGCGGAGCAAATGGCGAAAGAAGCATTGTAACTGTAATAAATTCTAGCGAACCGCCAAAAATTACTATTGCCATTATAAATGGATACCAAAAACTAAAGCCAGAAATGTTCATATAAATTCCGTAACTTATTCCTAAAAATAAAAATCCGGCTAAAATTGGAATTGTTTTTGGAAAAGCGGCTTTTAATGCAGGTAGAATTTTTGGGTTACGCATAAAAATATTGTAAAAAAAAGTGAAAATTTTAGCAACCTTTGTAAAAAAAATGTGTCTAAGTGAGCTTTTTTTGTAGAAATTATTTAATTCTTTATTTATACTATCTCTATGTTGACAAAATAACAAAAAATGTCAATTTAATT
>CAZJOU010000380.1:0-1972 GCA_964547685.1 uncultured Treponema sp.
GCGTAAGTTTAAACAAGAACTATTCTTATTACTTTCCTAATGCTTTTGCAAGTTGCGCTTTTAGTTCAGAAATTTCTTTTGCTTGCCTAGCGACTTCTGCGTCTTTTTGCGAAGTTATTTGTGCAACAGTTTGCTTAAGCAGTTTTTCGTCTTTTGCTTTTTGTTGTGCCACGCCTTGTTCAATACCTTGTGAAATACCATCTTCGAATGCTTCTTGTTGTTTTACTTTTATGTCTGTGTCGTAATCGTACTCTGCAATTAACATATTTCGCACCTCTAAGTTCGTTTTTCTTTCAGAAACGCCTTTAACTGAGCTTTTAAGTCTGCAATTTCTGCTGCTTGCCTAGCGACTTCCGCATCTTTTTGCGCAATGCGTTTTTCATCTTTTGCTTTTTGTTGCGCTACACCTTGAGCAATGCCATACATTGCGCCTTCTTCAAAACTTTCTTGGCGTTGGATTTTTATGTCTGTGTCGTAATCGTACTCTGCAATCAGCATATTTCGCACCTCCGTGGAATTTCGGGCTAGGTAGTCGGAAAGAATTCCTTCGCTTATGCAGCGTTTTATTGCAACATCAACGTGGTTTTCCATTCCGTTGGATATGGCTTCGCGGTCGTATTCGATGAACTTTGAATAACCAAAAAGCGTTTTGTTTTGCAAAATGAACGGAATATCTTTCTGCTTGTTAATATTATACACATTTACCGTTAATTCAAGTAGTGATTTTTTTTCAATTTTTGTTTCTTCGGGGAACGCGTCTGAAATACTTAAAATTTTTTCTGCCGGATATTCCGCATACAACCGCGAACAGGAGGTTCGCGAATAGTTCGTGAATACGCGGAGCGTATGAAATGGAACAGAAATTACACGATGTAATTTCTGTTCCTAAAATTCCGGTTTGGGAAGTGCAACTATTCTTGAACTATAACGTTTTTCAAGCGGAATTAATTTTTCGTAAAGCCGAGCAATGTATTCTAAAAACCTAAGAGGCATGTTTTCATTTACAGTTGATTGCTGTTCAACCAAAACGATAATTTTTCCATTTATAAGCATAGAAACGTCGTTATATCGACCTGTATAAACGGTCTGCTCTAACATAATCGGCGTAACTTCTGTGTTTTCCAACGTAAGCGAAGTTCCGTGCATTGAATTATAAAGCGAAAGAAAGTTTTCACGCGCCTCTGGGCACTTTCCGAATAAATCCACAAAGAGAGAATCTTTGTAAGTGCGAATTTGATGATTTTTTTTCATTAATAATTATCCTTGTAGAAAAAGGTCTACATATTTATTAATAAAAAAAAATGCATAAAACTGAAGTAAATCACAAAAATTTTTGCAAAAAAAAGTAGATTCCGTGTCGTAGTACGGAATGACGCGCTAATCGGCGGACAGGACATCCGCCTAGAGCTCGCTATTCCCCGCGCGAGTTACGCAAACCCCAGTTGCCTTTGCCACCCACCAACTCACCACTTCATTTCGAAAAGTTTTTACTTATGTCGGAAACCAGCCGTGCGATTGGCTCTTGCGCTTCGGGCGGCAGTTTTTCGAAGGAATTTATTATGTCTTCATATTTCCCTACGTGATGAATTTCAAATGTCGCGTCAGCATTTGTTTTTTCAAAGCCAGTAACCAAAAATTCAACTGATGTGCCAAGCGCCTCTGCAATTTTCACCGTTTTTTCAGCGGTCGGCTCGGCGCCTTCGTTTTTTAAGTAGCTGCTTAGCGTGTTTTCGCTGATTCCTGTTTTTACCGAAAGTTCTTTTGTGGTTACGTTCGAAACTTTCATTGCTTCTTTTAGATTTTTGCCAAAACTCATAAAAAAAATTTTAGAAAAATCTAACGTGATTTCGGTTAAAAAAGTAACATTTTGTTATATTTTTATTGATTAGTAATATATTACTAACTTTTCATCTTAATCAAATTTCGTTTTAGAAAGTTCTGTCATATCCAAAATCATTTTAAGAATTGGCTC
>CAZJOU010000381.1:0-1967 GCA_964547685.1 uncultured Treponema sp.
ACGACTATGAATGAAGAAAAAAAATATATGCGCCGTGCAATTAATCTTGCGCGTGGTGGCGAAGGATTTACAAATCCAAATCCGCTTGTTGGTGCAGTAATTGTAAAAAACGGAAAAATTATTGGCGAAGGATTCCATCATAAATATGGCGATTTACACGCAGAACGCGATGCACTAAAAAATTGCGAAGAACGTGGCAACGACGCTAGTGGCGCTACAATTTATGTTACGCTAGAACCTTGTTGTCATTTTGGAAAACAACCACCTTGCACTTATGCGCTTGTAGAACACAAAATTGCAAAAGTCGTTGTTGGTAGTCGCGATCCAAATCCGCTTGTTCACGGAAAAGGAAACGCTTTTTTACGCGAACACGGAATAGAAGTTATAGAAGATTTTTTGAAAGACGAATGTGACGCATTAAATTCAATTTTCTTCCATTATATAACAACCGAAATTCCTTACGTTGCATTAAAATATGCAATGACTTTAGACGGAAAAATTGCAACAAAAACAGGAGAGTCAAAATGGATAACTGGCGAAAAAAGTCGCAAATATGTTCATAAATTAAGAAATCGCTACGCAGCAATTCTTTGCGGAATTGGCACTGTCTTAAAAGATAATCCAATGTTAAATTGCAGAATTTCTGGCGGAAATAATCCTTTGCGAATAATTTGCGATTCCAACTTAAAAATTCCACTAGATTGCAAAATTGTGCAAACTTCGCACGAAATAAAAACTATTGTTGCTTGCTTAAATTGCTCTTCTAGCGATTTTGTCGCAAAAAAATCCGCTTTAGAAAATGCTGGCGTAGAAGTTCTTATTTTAAATGCAGAAAACGACGTTAACGAAAACAAGCACGTAAATTTACGCGAACTTTTAGTAGAATTAGGAAAGCGCAAAATTGATAGCGTTCTTGTAGAAGGTGGCGCAGAAATTAATTATTCTTTGCTAGAAAAAAATCTTGTTCAAAAAATTTACGCTTTTATTGCGCCAAAAATTTTTGGTGGAAACGCAAAAAGTCCGGTTTCTGGCGTTGGAATTACAAATCCAAACGAAGCGTTTAACTTTAAATTGGAAAGCACAAAAACTTTTGATAGCGACATTCTTTTGGAATTCAAATTGTAACAATTTGCTAAGAAAAATGTTTTTTTTGTAAAGAGGTTAAACTTATGAAAAAAACATTTGTAAAATCAATTTTTTCTTTATTGGTTGTTTCGCTTCTTGCAGTTGGAACAGTTAGCGCAAAATCCGCAAAAAAACGCGCAAAGAACGAAAGCAACACTGAATCGCCAAAAGAAATGCCAAAGAAATTTAACGACGACAGAATTATTGGCGAAGTTACAAGCGTTTCTAAAGACGGCTTTACTTACAAAGACGCAGACGGAAATGAATTTTCTGTAAAAGTAGATCCATTTACAAACATTGCAAAAGAAGCAGAACGTCCAGAAATGCCAAAACCAGAAGCAAACGCAAATGGCGAAAAACCAGCGGAACCACCTGCTAATGCAGAAAATGCAAAGTCAGAAAAGCCAAATCGCAAAAATGCAAAGGACGCTAAAAATAGCGAAAATGGCGACGTTCCACCAGAACAGCGTTCACAAAATCAAAACGGCAAAAACTTTGAACCGCCACGTCCGCCTGTAGAAAAAGCAACATTAGAAGATTTGCAAACTGGCGATTGGATTTCTGTAAAAATTCGCGAAGGCAACACAGAAACAAAAGTTGCGTCCGAAGTTTTTATTAAAAAAGCAACGAAATAACTATTTGTCCGACTTTGTATTGTTGCAAAGTCGGCAAAGCATCTGCAAGTTTTCTATCGTCGTTTTTCCGCCTTTCGACCAAGGAACAATATGGTCGCAAATTTTGAAATGACATCCTTGTCATTTCAAAATACTAGTTTTTGATAAATCAAAAACTAGCGGATTCTTTAGTAACTTTTTAACGTGCCATCCGTGGCACTTTTTTTT
>CAZJOU010000382.1:0-1963 GCA_964547685.1 uncultured Treponema sp.
GCTGTTCAAGCGCCAAGAAGTCAAGCAGATAAAATTACTTATTCGCAAATTGCGCGAAAAACTTTGGAATCTACGCAGAATCTTGCAACTTTAATGGACACTGTAATTGATATTCTTGTTACAGAAAGTTCTTCTGATTTGCCACCAAATTCCGACAGTGCGGCAGAAGTTGGTTCAATTCCGGGCGAAAAGCGAAGTTCTGCAAAAAATAATGGAAAACGATTAAAAATTACTGGAATTGTTACGGAACGCGGGCGAGTTATTCCTTGCCGAGCGGTTGTTTTAACAACTGGAACTTTTTTAGGCGGACGCATTTTTATTGGCGAATACGACGCGCCTTGTGGTAGACTTGGCGAACCTGCGGCTTATGGTCTTACAGAAAGTTTACACAAACTTGGTTTTACAACCGGAAGACTAAAAACTGGAACTCCGCCACGAATTTTAAAATCTTCTATTGATTTTTCTAAACTTGAACTAAACGACGGCGACGACGAAGTTGTTCCGTTTAGTTTTAGCGACGAAAAAGTTACGCGTCCAATGGTTCCTTGTTACATTGTTTATACAAATGAAGAAACTCATAAAATTATTCGCGAAAATATTGGACGTTCGCCTTTGTATAGTGGAAAAATTAGCGGAGTTGGTCCGCGTTATTGTCCAAGCATAGAAGATAAAGTTATGCGTTTTGCAGACAGAGAGCGACATCAAATTTTTGTTGAACCGGAAGGTTTGGAAACGGAAGAAATGTATTTGAACGGACTTTCTTCTTCGCTTCCGGAATGTGTGCAAGACGCTTTTATGCGAACAATGCCTGGTTTTGAAAATGCAATTCCAAGTCGTCCGGGTTACGCAGTTGAATATGATTATGTTGAACCGACACAACTTTTTCCTTCGCTAGAAACTAAAAGAGTTGCTGGGCTTTTTGACGCTGGCCAAATTAATGGAACTAGTGGTTACGAAGAAGCTGCTGGTCAAGGAATTGTTGCTGGAATTAATGCTGGACTTTATTCGCGCGCTCATAAAGATTTTTGTGGTCCACTTTGTGCGCTTCCGCACGACTTAAACGGAACGCCAATTAGTATGGAAGAAGGCGCGTTTTGCACAAAGGCAGTTTTTAACGCGGCAGAACAAAAGCGATTTTATGAAATTAGCGAAAAAGTTAATTCTAAATTAAATGATGTGGAAAAATCTTCGCAAAGTAATGCTGGATTTAGTCATTTTTTTGACATTCCTGAATATAAGCCGCTTGTTCTTGGTCGCGATGAAGCGTACATTGGCGTTTTAATAGACGATTTGGTTACGCTTGGAACAAAAGAACCGTACAGAATGTTTACGGCTCGTGCGGAATATAGGCTAAAACTTAGGCACGATACGGCAGACCAGCGGCTTACAAAATATGCGTTTGAAGCGGGACTTAAAACTCAAGCGGATTTAGATGCTGTAAACGAAAAATATGCAAAAATTAACGAAATTGTTGCAATGTTGCTTAAAAATCCAGCTGCGGAAAATCCTGGATTTCCGGAAAAAACTTGGAATGAAGCAAAAATCGAATATAAATATAAGTATTATATAGAAAAACAAGATAAGCGAATTGAAAAGATGCACAAAATGGAAAACGTAAAAATTCCAGCAAACTTTGACTACGGAGCAATTCCTTCGCTAAGTGCGGAAAGTCGCAACAAGTTAGAAAAAGTGCGTCCTTTGACTTTAGGGCAAGCAGAGCGAATAAGCGGAATTAGAAATTCGGATATTATGTTGCTAATGGTTTATTTGCGCTAACTTTTGTTAGCGCAAATATTCGATTTATCAAAGGAAACTGCGCCACTGCTCGTTTCCGCTCAGGTTTATTTGCGTTGATAAAATCAACTCAAATATTCGATTTCTCAAAATTTATAAGTTTTGGGGATTTTTGTGTCATTCCTGTGCTTGACACAGGAATCTACATAAAATTGTGTTGCAATTAAAA
>CAZJOU010000383.1:0-1962 GCA_964547685.1 uncultured Treponema sp.
ACTATTCCGCAAATGATATGTGAAAAAGCGGATGTTTCTCCGAATGCGGTTCTTCAATATTCAAAAGATGTAAAAGGAAACTTTTTGCCTGTAACTTATGCAGAATTTAAAGATTTAGCGTTAAATTTTGCAGGCGGACTTCTTTCTTTAGGCGCAAATCAAGGTGACCATATTGGTTTAATTTCTGATAATAGAAAAGAATGGTTTGTTTGTTCCGTTGGAATTATGTCTTCTGGTTGTTGCGACATTCCGCGTGGAAGCGAAGCAACTGTAAAAGATTTATCTTACATTTTAAGTTTTTCTGAATGTAAAATTATTGTTGTAGAAAATAATTCAAGTTATAAAAAAATTGTTGAATGTAGAAACGAATTAAAAGATTTAGAAACAATAATCGTAATAGATTCAAAAAATGTAGATTCAACTTTGGTAGATGTAAAAGTTCTTTCGTATCAAGAAGTTTTAAAACTTGGCGAAGAATATAGAAAATCAAATCAACAAAAACTAGAAAATATTATAAAAAGTGGAACAAGCGAAGATACAGCAACAATAATTTTTACTTCTGGAACAACGGGAACTCCAAAAGGTGTAGAACTTGTTCATAGAAATTTTTTGTGCCAAATAGAAGGAATTTCCGAAGTTTTAGGTTTAAAACCTGGCGAAAAAACTTTATGCGTTCTTCCAGTTTGGCACGTTTACGAACGCGAAATGGAATATTATTACGCTGCAAAAGAAATTTCTATGTGCTACACAAAACCTGTTCCAAGTATGATTTTAGCCGACTTTAAAAAAGTAAATATTTCGTTTATGGCTTGCGTTCCACGAATTTGGGACGCACTTTACAAACAAATAGAAAAAAACGCCGTAGGGAAATCTTCTGTAAAAAAAGCACTTTTTAAGGTTTGCGCAGGTGCTGCAAAAAGTCGCCGCTGGATGATAGACATAATTTTAGGAAGAAATGTTCAATATAAAAAGCCAGCTTGGATTATTACTGTTTTAAACAAATGGCTGTACGTTCCTTGTCTTTTTCTTTTGCCGTTAAAAGCTCTTGGCGAAGTAATGTTTTTTGCAAAAGCGCGCGGACTTTTTGGTTCAAGTTTTAAGCTTGGAATGAGTGGCGGTGGCGCACTTGCTCCGCGTTTAGACAGATTTTACAATTCTATTGGTCTAAAGCTTTTGGAAGGTTTTGGGCTTACCGAAACTGCGCCAGTTATTTGCGTAAGAAGTCACAAAAGACCAGTTATTGGCACAATTGGTCGCGCAATGCCGTACAACGAAATAAAAGTTGTAGACAAATTTGGTGTTCAATGCGCGCCTGGACAAATGGGAATTCTTTACGTTCGCGGCGACAACGTTATGAAAGGTTATTACAAACAACCAGAACTTACAGATTCTGTTTTACGCGAAGGTTGGTTTAATACTGGCGACTTAGTCGTTCTTTCGCGCAAAGGCGACATTATGGTAAAAGGAAGAGCAAAAGATACAATAGTTTTGCGTTCTGGCGAAAATGTAGAGCCACTTCCAATAGAAAATAAACTTGTAGAATCTCCGTATATTGCGCAAGCCGTAGTTGTTGGTCAAGATAAAAACTTTTTGGGCGCACTTTTAATTCCTAAAAAAGAAAATATTATTGAATACGCAAAATCTAACGGATTGGAAACAGAAAATATAAACGCACTTTTACGAAGTTCACCAATAAGAAATTTAATTAATTCTGAATTAGAAAGACTTATTACGCCAAAAAATGGCTTTAAGCCTTTTGAAAAAATTGGTGTTTTTAGTTTTATTGACCGACAGTTTGAAGTTGGCGTAGAACTTACTGCAAAAGGAACTGTAATTCGAAGCAAAGTAAACGAACTTTACAAGTGGCAAATTGCTTCTATGTTTAGTGATTCTGTATTTACGCAAAAACTTTCGGGACTTTCTAGCATAACAGGAAATATTGCCGGAAGCATAGCAGAAAAT
>CAZJOU010000384.1:0-1959 GCA_964547685.1 uncultured Treponema sp.
CATTGCACGCTGCCGTAAGTTCCGCTGCTCCCGCTTTTCTAAAAATTGCGCCGCAGACTCCGCCTCCTGCCCAAAGTCCAGAATTTGCAGCATTCACAATAGCGTCCGCGGGAATTGAGGTGATGCCTTTTTGCTGAATTGATATTGCGCTCATAAATGTTTGCTCCTAATATTAAAAAAGTTTGCATAACACTGTTTATGATTTCATTTTGGCTATTTTAGCAAATTATTTTGTTTTAAAAAGTCAATAAAAGAATCTATGATTCTATCATGGCGGTTTTTAATATCAGATTCTGTAAAATCAGAATTTGAATTTGCAAGTTTCAGTAATTCATTAACGCCAGTTCCTTGTTTTTTCAGACCCTTGTCAGTCGTAAAACCTTTGTAATATTTTATTTTATCAGCAAACTTGTAATCAGACGCACGAATATTAATTTTCTTTTCCAAAATAGATTTGTTTCCTAGTGACTCAAGTTGTTTAACATCTTTTAGCGATTTCTCATTTTCCTGCCGTTTCTTTGCAAAGATATGTTCAACTTCAAATACCGTTTCAAGCGAGAGCAATTTTTGCGAATCATCATAAAAAGCCCACCAAGTAAGCATTGATTTTGTGATTGCCCTATTGTTTGAAAATTCATAATTATTGATTTTCGCCCGCAATAAAGTCTCTTCAAATCTAAAATCCTTAAAATCAACATTTTTGTCTTCTACAATGTCTATCATTTCAGCAAAAATCGGAGTTCTCAAAGCATTTACTCCGGGATTTGTTATTGCGTAGGCAAAAATAAAAGCGATTGTTTTTGTAAGGAAATCGTAAAATTTGTTTTCTTCCAAATTTCCGTTTTCATCTTTGTTTTTCATAAAATATACAGAAACAAAATAATTCCACATTCCATTTGGAGCATAGTTCAAAACATATAAGCGTCGCAAAACTCTATTACTAAAACGTTCGGTTTCTTGATTGGAAACATCATTCCAAAAATCAGCGAGTTGTTCCAAGTTGCTTAATGTCTCATCTTTTTTTAGAAGTGCGTACTTGTCTTTTTCATAAAATTTACGCAATGCTTCAGTTGTGGATGATTTTATCTTTTTATTTGCTCGTTCAAAATACATATACCGAGTAAAAAGTTCATCCATCGGTGTGCCGGAAATCGGATGAAATATTTTATTGCATAAATCTTCAAGATTTTTCCAACGTTTTATAAAAATGTCTTTTTCGCCTTTGCCTGAATAATATTTGTAAAACTGTGCTTTAAAAATATCAGCATCAGAAAGTGGCAAACCTCTATCATTCAATGTAGAGAAAATTCTTAATGCTGTGTCTTGCGATTCTGCTTCTATTGGCAGAAGAATACAGTTGTTTAAGATACGTGTTGGTAGATAGGAAAAATAACTAGGGAAATCATTTAAGAAATTTGCTATTTGCTTTTGAAAGAATTTATAATTATTTGCATATTTGCTTTTCATATCATCAGAAATTTTTCCTGTTTTTAAAATATCAAGAAATTCTGTTTTATCGTTGTCTGTGGCAACTTCTGAATCAATTTTCAATTTAGTTTTATCTGGCGTGCCAAACTCGTCTGTTTTCCAAATGCATTTTTCAAGGTTTTCACGCGTCTTTTTTGAATTTTCATCTTGCATAAAAGTGAATTTTTCATAAAAAGCGCGCAATAACAACATCAAGGTTGTTAATCTCTGCTGACCATCAATTATTTCTTTTTTATTTTGTTCATTCTTAAATGTTACTATCGGTCCAAGAAAATACTCATTATTATCACTGTCAAATTTTGAATAATCATTATCTGGAAATGCAAAAGCAAAAATATCTTCCCAAAGAGTTTGACATTCGGTTTCTTCCCACGCATAAGGTCGTTGATAATCAGGAATTAAAAAATCCGCCTTTTTTTCTGAAAATAATTGAAATATTGTTTTCTGGTCAATGTTAAGTTTTGACATAAT
>CAZJOU010000385.1:0-1939 GCA_964547685.1 uncultured Treponema sp.
CTTCCCCTCGGTTGCACTTCGTTGCAACCTACCCCTTCTAGCGGGGACACCCCGCAACGCCCCGTTTTGGGTAAACAGGAGAATATCGTGAAAAAACTTTTAAAATTTATTACTTGCGGTTCGGTTGACGACGGAAAATCTACTTTGATTGGTCACATTTTGTACGACGCAAAACTTTTGTACACAGACCAAGAAGAAGCGTTGGAACTTGATTCTAAAGTTGGTAGCCGCGATGGAAAGATTGACTATTCTCTTTTGTTAGACGGACTTATGGCGGAACGAGAGCAGGGAATTACCATTGACGTTGCTTACCGCTATTTTAATACAGAAAAGCGAAGTTTTATTGTTGCCGATACTCCTGGCCACGAAGAATATACGCGAAATATGGCGGTTGGTGCTTCTTTTGCCGACCTTGCAATTATTTTGGTAGATGCAAAGCAAGGCGTTTTAGTTCAAACTCGCCGCCACAGTAGAATTTGCGCTTTAATGGGAATTCGACATTTTATTTACGCAATTAACAAAATGGATTTGGTTGGCTACAGCGAAGAACGTTTTAACGAAGTTAATGCGCAAGTTCAAGAAATTGTAAAAGAATTAAATCTTCCGAATGTGCAAGTAATTCCAGTTTCTGCAACTGAAGGCGACAACGTTACAAAACGTAGCGAAAATATGAAATGGTACAAAGGTCCTGCAATCCTTGAATATTTGGAAAATGTAGATACAAGCGATGTTGCCGGAAACGAAAAAGGCTTTTATATGCCGGTTCAGCGAGTTTGCCGACCAAATCGAGAATTTCGCGGTTTTCAAGGTCAAATAGAAGACGGAAAAATTAAAGTTGGCGACGAAATTACAACGCTTCCAAGCGGCGAAAAAGCAAAAGTTAAAAAAATTATCCGCGGATTTAACGAAGTTCAAGAAGCAGAAGCAGGCGAGGCAGTAAACATTTGTCTTGACCGCGAAGTTGACGTAAGTCGCGGTTGTATGTTCGAAATTGGTGCAGACTTAAAATTAGCAAATTCTGTAACTGCAACAATTTTGTGGATGGACGACGCAAATCTTGAAACTGGAAAGAACTTTTACATTAAACTTGGAACAAAGCAACTTCCAGCAATTGTAACAAGCATAAAATATGCAATCGACGTAAACTCTGGCGAACACAAAGCGGCAAGCGAACTTCATAAAAACGAAATTGCCGTTTGCGACATTTCGTTTAGCGACACAGTTGTTGTAGACGAATTTGCAAAGCACAAAACCGCTGGCGAATTAATTTTAATTGACCGCATTACAAATATGACAAGCGCGTGCGGCGTTGTAACAGAAGTTCATGCAAACGACGGAAAAATTCACGCAACAAACGTAAATGGCGAAAAACGCGCGGAACTTAAAGGTCAAAAAGCACTTGCATTTGAATTCTTACTTGGAAAGAACGGCGTTTCCGAAAAACTTTTGCAAAACGTAGAAAAATTGCTTTACGAAGAAGGTCGGCACACTTATTTGTACATTCCAGTTGTTGGCGAAGATTACGAAAATGTTGTTCGCCATTTAGTAGACGCAGGTGTTATTGTTTTGCTTGCGCTAGACGAACGTGTTGAACTTTCTGAAAAACTTTCTAAAGAAAAGTTCTTTGTTGGCGGCCAAAACGCTTTGCAGAAAAACATTACGCAAGTTAGCGCAGACGACATTGCAAATCAAATAAAAAAGCAAACTGTTCCGAACTTTGACCAAAGCGATTCGTACGCGATTTAAGTTTGTTCTGCAAAAAGTAGTAATACTACGTTTTAAGGCAACTTTTTAAAAGGTTGCCTTTATTTTTTGCTATTAGTCCTTTTTTGTCATTGCGAAGCGAAACAAATTGCTCGTTTTTGTTTCAGGCGTAAAAAAAATATTGACTTACATCTTTTTTATTGGCACATTTGTATTAATGAAACATTTGTTTCAT
>CAZJOU010000386.1:0-1939 GCA_964547685.1 uncultured Treponema sp.
TCAAAATTTTAGTTTTTCCATTTGTTTTCATTGAAGTAAAACAAAAAAAATTATATAGTTTAGTTGAATTAAAACTTCGGCTAAAGCCGATTTTTATAGGAGCATTTAATGACAGTTAATGACATTAAAAATGCCAAGATTAAATCTTGGATTGAAGAATGTGTAAAAATGTGTGAACCAGACAACGTTCGCGTTATCGACGGTTCTACAAAAGAGTACGACGAGTTAATGCAGAAATGTGTTAAAGAAGGTCTTGCTACTCCATTGGCAAAGAAACCTAATAGTTTCCTTTTCCGCTCAGATCCTTCTGATGTTGCGCGTGTAGAAAAAAGAACTTTTATTGCTTCTAAAAAACAAGAAGATGCAGGTCCGACAAACAACTGGATTGACCCAGTAGAACTTAAAGCAACTATGAAAGGTCTTTACACAGGTTGTATGCACGGAAGAACAATGTACGTTATTCCATTCTGCATGGGACCACTTGGTTCACCAATAGCAAAATACGGAATTGAACTTACAGATTCTGAATACGTAGTTTTGAACATGGACATTATGACTCGCGCTGGCGAAAAAATCTGGAAATATCTTGATGACAATTTTGTTCCGTGTCTTCATTCTGTTGGAAAACCACTTGAAAATGGCGCAAAAGACAACGGCGTTTGGGCTTGCGCTCCAGTTGAACAGAAATATATTACTCAGTTCCCAGAAGAACATCTTGTTTGGTCTTATGGTTCTGGTTACGGTGGAAACGCTCTTCTTGGAAAGAAATGTTTCGCACTCCGAATTGCTTCTGTAATTGCTCGCGAAGAAGGCTGGCTTGCAGAACACATGCTTATCTTAAAACTTACAAATCCTAATGGCGAAGTTAAATACGTTACTGGTGCTTTCCCGTCTGCTTGTGGAAAAACAAACCTTGCAATGCTTATTCCTACAATTCCTGGTTGGAAAGTTGAAACAGTCGGCGACGATATTGCTTGGATGAAATTTGGCGATGATGGCAGACTTTATGCAATCAACCCAGAAGCAGGATTCTTTGGAGTTGCTCCAGGAACTTCTGCTCAATCTAACAAGAACGCTCTTGTTGCTGCTAGCAAAAACACAATCTTTACAAACTGTGGTCTTACAGAAGACGGCGATGTTTGGTGGGAAGGAATTGGTTACGCTCCAGAAGGAAAAGAAATTACTGACTGGCACGGAAACAAGGTTCCTTGTCCTGCAAACGACAAGAATCCTAAAGACAAGAGCAAGTGCATTGCTCATCCTAATGCTCGCTTTACAGCACCTGCAAAACAGTGTCCATGTATCGCATCTGATTGGGAAGATCCAAAAGGTGTTCCGATTTCCGCAATCTTGTTTGGTGGACGAAGACCTTCTACAATTCCACTTGTTCATCAGGCTCGTTCTTGGGAACACGGAGTATTCTTGGGTTCAATCGTAGGTTCAGAAATTACTGCGGCTAGCACAATCAACCCAGAAGAAGTTGGAAAGATTCGCCGCGACCCATTCGCAATTATTCCATTCTGCGGATACAACATGGGCGACTACTTTCAGCACTGGATTGACGTAGGAAACGCTGCAAAAGATAAAGATAAGCTTCCTAAGATTTTCTATGTAAACTGGTTCAGAAAGGATGAAAACAATCCTGATCTTCCAGGCGGATTTATGTGGCCAGGATATGGCGACAATAGTCGCGTTCTTGCTTGGATTTTTGACCGCTGCGATAACAAAGACAATTATGTTGACACACCAATTGGATATATGCCAAAAGAAGGTGCAATCAACACAGACGGTCTTGCAGATTACTACAAGAAAGCATTGCCTGAAATTACAAAAGTTGATGTTGAAGGCTGGAAGAAAGAAGTTAAAGACATCCGCGAAAACCATTATCCAAAATTCGGAAAACATCTTCCAAAAGAACTTTGGAATATATTGGATGATC
>CAZJOU010000387.1:0-1935 GCA_964547685.1 uncultured Treponema sp.
TTTTGTTTGTTCTGTAAAAAGCGGAAACTGTCGGCAACGTATTTGCGAGTTGCTTTTGGTTCTATTACTTCGGAAATGTAACCGCGCTTTGCTGCAATAGTTGGCGTCATAATTTCTTTTTCGTATTCGGCTTTCTTTTCAGAAACGTATTCGGCTTTTTCTGGATCTTTTAAGTCTTTTGCGTACAAAATGCCAATAGCACCGTCTGCGCCCATAACTGCAATTTCAGAAGTTGGCCAAGCGTAAACGTAATCAGCGCCAAGATGTTTTGAACACATTGCAATATATGCACCGCCGTAAGCTTTTCTCGTAATAACAGTTACTTTTGGAACTGTAGATTCGCTATATGCGTAAATAACTTTTGCTCCGTGTCGAATAATTCCTTTTTGTTCCTCTTGTGGACCAGGAATAAAACCAGGAACATCAACAAAAGTTAAAAGTGGAATATTGTAAGCGTCGCAATAGCGAACGTGTCGCGCAATTTTGTCAGAAGCGTCGCAATCTAGAACGCCACCCATTCCAGCCGGATTATTTGCAACAATTCCAACAGAACGACCTTCTATTTTTGCAAATCCCGTTACGCAATTTACAGCAAATTCTGCAGAAGTTTCAAAGAAAGAATTGTCGTCTGTAACGTCTTCTATAACTTCGCGAATATCGTAACCTTTATGCGTGTTTTCTGGTAAAATTGTTTCGATATGTTTAGATTTTTTATGTTCGTCATATTTGAACTTTGCGGCTTGCACAATTTCGTCGCCGTAATAATGCGGAATGTAGTCTAAAAGTTTGCGAACTTTTTCAAAACATTCCGGTTCAGAAACACAACGGAAGTGCGCAACACCAGATTTTTTAGAATGAATAGACGCGCCACCCAAGTCTTCTGCGGAAATGTCCATAAACATTACGGATTTTACAACTTTTGGTCCAGTAATAAAAAGTTGCGAAATTTTATCTACAGCAAAAATAAAATCTGTAATTCCTGGCGAATAAACCGCGCCACCCGCGCAAGGACCAGCAATAATAGAAATTTGTGGAACTGAACCAGAAGCGCGAACATTCTGATAAAAAAGATTTCCGTAACCGCAAAGTGCGTCTACACCTTCTTGAATTCTAGCTCCACCAGAATCATTTATTCCAATAACAGGACATCTAGCCTGAATTGCTTTGTCTATAAGTTCTGCAATTTTATTTCCGTGCATAAGTCCAAGTGAACCACCTTGAACTGTAAAATCTTGAGCATAAACTGCAACTTTTCTTCCATTTATTGTTCCAAAGCCGGTAATAACACCGTCATAAGGAATGTCCTTTTTGTCCATTCCAAAACTTGTGCAGTTGTGTCTAACTCCAGAATAAATTTCCATAAACGAGTCTTTATCTACAAGATGATTTATTCGCTCAATGGCATGCCATTTCCCTTTTTCGTGTTGTTTTTCAACGTTATATTTGTAAGCCATTTAAGTTGTAACCTCCAAAATTATATTTCAAACTTTAAACTGCTTGTTTTAGTTTATATAATCAAGGTTTTAGTGTCAATGACATTTTTCTTGAAAATGTCAAAATAAAGATTGAGTGAATGTTTTTTGAAATATATGGATTTTGAGAAAAGATTTCGTTATGCAATTTTTTTTGAAAAATAATAAAAATTGTCAGTGCGGAGCAGAAACCGGCTTTTGCGAGCACTTTGAGGGCTGAGGTTGCGTAGCAACCGGTAAAATAAATTTCCTTACAGCCTCAACCGTGCGGAGCAAAAACGGATTTCTGCGTAAGCACTAACAATTTTTCATTGCGTAGATTCCGAAACAAGTTCGGAATGACGAAGTTTTCTCAAAATTTATATTTAAAAAAAAATTCTAATTCATTATACTTTTCGTATGGCTAAAATTCAGATGAAAAATGCTATCGCAGAACTCGATGGCGACGAAATGACACGTGTTT
>CAZJOU010000388.1:0-1929 GCA_964547685.1 uncultured Treponema sp.
TTGGAAACGCGCGGATCGTCGCAGTTGCATAAAATCGTCTTTCCTTTGAAATATTCTTTGTAATGCGAAAGTTCTTTTTCTATATCTTCAAGCCTCGTATAAAATTCATCATTTTTGTTTTTCTTCGCATTATCAAATCGTTCATTTGCCATAAAAATCTTCCAATAGGTTTTAAAACTTAAAATAAATACCAAAAGGTAATTATAAAACATAATAATACCTAAAGGGATTTTTATAAAGTGATAAATACCAAATGGTTATAAGATTTTTTTATGACTTTTTGGGAACGAGTAGACGAAGAATTAAAATATCGCGGAATGGAAAGAAAGGAACTTGGAGCAAAGGCAGACTTTCCAGAATCTTATATTTCAAAAGGAATTACACGAAAAAGTTGCCCGCAAGCAGATTTAGCCGTAAAAATCGCCGAAGTTCTTGGCGTAAGCGTGGAATATCTTGTAAACGGCGCGGACACAAGCAAAAACAAAAACGCCAAGTCAGAAGAAGATTTGCACTTGTTCAGAAAATATCAAAAACTAATCCAAAAATGCGAAGAACTTTCCCCGCAAAAAACCGAACTTTTAGCTACAATCGCGGACAATTTTGAAAAGAAGTAAATGTGCATTTTAAATCAAATTCTCTTCATTCCGACGAGAATACAAAATTCTACGAACTTCCATAACGTCATCAATAACAACATACCAAACAGAATAATTGCCAACGTTAATGCGGCGATACGGATAATCACGTTTTTTATTTGATTGCCAAACAGCAAAAGATTCAGGAGATTCAAGACGCTCAATAATTGCCTTTTCTATTTTAGAAAGAGTGTTCTCTGCGGCGATAGGATTTTGAAGATTGTTTTGAATATAATCAATAATTTCAGACAAATCTTGTTGTGCAATAGGAAGATAACGCAATGAATATTTTTTCATCAGCCAACCTTGATTTTAGAACGGATGTTAGAAAAAACTTCTTCGTGTGTTAAACGTTCATCTGTGGAAGTGGCTTGTAAATCGGCTTCATCAAGTTTTGATTCAATTTCCTTATTTTGAACAGATGTAATATTTTCTGGTTTTGTAGCAAGATACATTACAAAATCGTAGGCTTCTTTTTGAGCTTCCAAAGTTAGTGTTCTGTACATTTCTAAAAGTTGCTCTGCCATTTTTACCTCTTACGATTAAAATTACTATAGTTTTTAGCAGATTTCAAGCATTTATTTTTCAGCTTTCCCCGCAAATTGCAACGAAGTCCCCCCTCGCAAAAAACTCAAACTTTTAGCCACAATCGCAAGCCTTTTTTGAAAAAGTAGAAGATAAATTTCCTTGACTGATACATAAAAAAATATGTATAATTTGTATGTATATGACATTCGAGTGGGATAAAAATAAAAACGCCGAAAACATAAAAAAGCACAGTGTTTCGTTTGAAAAAGCTCAAGACGCTTTTTTTGATGAACATCGTATGATTTTGGAGGATATAAAACATTCCATTTCGGAAAAACGATATTTTTGCATTGGAAAAACCGAGGAAGGAATTTTGACAGTCCGTTTTACAATGAGAGGTCAAAATATTAGAATTTTTGGCGCAGGATATTGGCGTCAAGGAAAGAAACGCTATGAAGAACATTTATAATAACCCAGAAAAATCTGTAGCAGAAGCCTTAGATTCAGCAATCGTTATAGAAGATTTTCTTCCACCTCCGTCTGAACTTGTAAAAAAATCTAACAAAGAAAAAATAACAATTTCTATCGATTCTGACTGTGTTAGTTTTTTCAAAGCGCAAGCCAAGAAAAATCATACAAAATATCAGACAATGATGAACGAAGTGCTTTCTCAATATGCAAAACATTTTGCTGTAAATTGATAGAGAAGAACTTTCCCCGCAAAAAACCGAACTTTTAACCACAATCGCAAGTCTTTTTTTAAGAG
>CAZJOU010000389.1:0-1919 GCA_964547685.1 uncultured Treponema sp.
CTTGTTTGTAGATTGCTAGCCTTAGGCGACCTTACTCAAAATACTTTTGCATTAATGCTTTGTACAACGTTTCTGCTTTTTGCAGCGAGTTTTGAACGCTTTGTTTTGATTTTTCTACTTGCTGAACGAAATAAAAAACCACCTTAAACAAGGTGGCTTATAAAAAATTTGGATGGGCGGCGTATCCATCATATCAGGTTCCCTTTCGGGAGTGCAGGGTGCCTTTCCTGCTTCTCAAATTTCACAATAAATTTTATCAATATAAAAGTTATTAGTCAATATTTATTTTTTTTAATCGTCCTGATTTACAGTAAGAGTCAACTTTTGCCTGATTTACATCAAATAAAGTTGCTACGTAATAAATGTTTTTTGAAACATCAAGTTTTATCGAAAGGAAAATATTATTCTTAAAACACTTTATCATTTCTATTTGCCCTTCATTTACTCCAGCATAATCAGGATTAGAAAGAATGTCAGGAATAAAATCAATATATTTTGCTGCTTTATAATGTTTCCGTTTTAAAAGATGAGCCAAAAGTCCTTTTGAACGATAAATTTTAATGTCGTTTTGGCAGTTAATAAAACCGATTTTTAAGAGAAATTCTTTTTTTATAATTGCAACAAAAATCAATTTTTCCATATTTTATGACTATATCATATTATAATTACTATTTATATGATTTTTTAATTTATTTTTCAAAATACTTTTGCATTAATGCTTTGTACAACGTTTCTGCTTTTTGCAGCGAGTTTTGAACGCTTTGTTTTGATTTTTCTACTTGCTGAACGAATGTGGCGAACTTTTGCTGAAGCGCGAGAGGTGGAACGGGGATTTGAAGAGTTGAAATGCCGTCACGTGCGATTGTGTATTGTCCTGCGGATGTCTTGATATGTAGCTTGAACTGTGTTTTTCCATAGTCGCTGTTCAAAATTGTGTTCAAATAATACTCATTCAGTTTTTGTTCAGCAAAATGAATACGGATAATATGGTCATTGTGATAAACTTTCTCGCCTATGTCTTTGAAGATTGCACATCGTCCGACATTTTCGGGATTGCCATTCACTCTTGCAAAAAGAATATCATTTTCTTTGAGAAGATATTTTTCATCGTTTTCTTTCACAGCTATTCTGTTGACCTTCGAGTAGTCGATAAATCCTCTTTGAAGTTCAACTAGCCTTAAAACTATTGCGCCGTTTTTATCATTTCCACGCCGTGACATTCCGTTGTTTGCATTTTTGATAGCTTCACCAAGTTTCTTTATCTCCCAGCCCATTGGATTTGTAACTGGATCGCCAAACATTTTTACAAACTGACTTTTTATTAGCGTTTCGTGAAGTTCCAGAAGCTTTTTGTGTTTTGCGATTGTGTCTGTGCATAAGTCTAGCCGCGAAGCTATTTGTTTTTGGGTTTGTAGCGGAGGAAGCGGGATTTGAAGATTATCAAGATTTTCAGATTTTATATTGTTAATGTTTGAACCACGAGAAAGTTCCGAAATTATTTGACGATAAGTTGGTGAAAAAAAATAATGTTTTAAATAATCATATTCGATTTTTTTAGCACGAATAACTTTACAAAACGCACCGAAAGTTAGGTTTTTATTTTCTGTTAAGCAAGCGGCTTTTCCTACAAGATTTTTGCTTCCACTTGATGCACAAACGAGAATGTCGCCTTTTTTCATATATTGGAAATTTGAAACTTTATTTTTATTTACAAAAACTAAATCATCATAATTCAGATTATCTTCAAATATATTATTTGCACGAAGCAACGGAACTGATGATTCTGTCAAATTTTGCTGTACATCTTCTGGTTTGTATGAAACTCCACGTATTTGTTCGCAAATATCTCCCAATCTAACCATTTTTACAGGAAATTCTTTGCTATTTTCTAAGATTGCTTCGCTACGCTCGCAATGACG
>CAZJOU010000390.1:0-1918 GCA_964547685.1 uncultured Treponema sp.
ATCCACTCGATGTACTCAAACAAGGATATTTTCCTGCGCGAGATTGTGTCTAACGCTTCGGACGCGCTGGACAAACTGAATTATCTGATGGTTTCTGACGACAAGTACAAGAACCTGAAGACAGAGCCGAGAATCGACATCAGCTTTAACGACGTGGCGAAAGTCCTGACAGTGCAGGACTCTGGAATCGGAATGGACGAGGACGACTTGAACAAGAACCTCGGAACAATCGCCCGCTCTGGAACAAAGGCTTTCATCGAGAAAATCTCAAAAGACAAGAACGCGGGAGAATCTAATCTTATCGGACAGTTCGGAGTCGGATTCTACTCAGCGTTTATGGCGGCAAAGGAAATCAACGTCTACACACGCAAGGCCGCGACAGAGAAAATCTACAAATGGTCGAGCGACGGAACGAACTCTTATACAATAGAAGAAGTCAAGCCGGATTCAGACGAGGCGAAGAAGTTTGGATTCGACAAGCCGGAGACTCACGGCTCTGCAATCGAGATGGTCCTGAACGACGACAGCAAGGACTACGCCTCAAGATGGAAGATTGAGGAGCTTATCAAGCGTTACTCAGACCACATCGCGTTCCCGATTTATCTTCATTACACGCAGAACAAATACGACGACAAGGGAAATGTGACAGGAAGCGAGGCAAAGGTTGACAAGGTGAACTCAGCCTCAGCCTTGTGGAAGCGGCCGAAATCAGAATTGAAGGAAGAAGACTACAACAACTTCTACAAGACAATCAGCCACGACAGCCAGGATCCGCTTTTCTACGTCCACACTCACGCGGAGGGAACGCAGGAATACACAACGCTTTTCTATGTTCCGCAGCAGGCGCCGTTTGATATGTACCAGGCGGACTACCAGAGCGGAGTCAAACTTTATGTAAAGCGCGTTTTCATCACGGACGATGACAAGGAGCTTTTGCCGGCTTATCTTCGCTTTGTGCGCGGAATCATCGACTCAGAGGACTTGCCTTTGAACGTGAGCCGCGAAATCTTGCAGCAGAACAGAATTCTTGACAGCATCAAGACCGCTTCTGTCAAAAAGCTTTTGGGCGAGTTCAAGAAACTTGGAGAAGAGGCAGACAAGGCGAGAAAGGCAGAGAAGCCGACCGATGAAGAGAAAAAGACGATTGAAAAATGGAACAAGTTTGTCGCGAACTTCAACCGCCCGATGAAGGAAGGCTTGTACGCAGACTACGCGAACCGCGAGGAGATTGCGGAAATTGTGAGATTCAAGTCAACTGACGCTAGCGGCGACGGCGACGGAAAATGGACGAGCTTCAAGGATTATGTCTCAAGAATGAAGCCGGAGCAGAAGGCGATTTACTACATCACCGGAAACAACGAGAAGAACCTGCGCGCAAGCCCGCTTTTGGAAGCCTACAAAAAGAAGGGATTTGAAGTCCTGATTATGGCAGACGACATCGACGACATCGTGATTCCGAGCCTGGGCAAGTACAAGGACTACGAGCTTAAAGGCGTGAACCGCGCCGGAAGCGACGACGAGCTTGGAGTTGACAAGGACGAGGCGAAGAAGAAGGAAGAGGCGTTCAAGCCAGTCAAGGACAAAATCAAGAAGGCTTTGGGCGACAGAGTTAAGGACGTTGTTCTTTCAAAGCGTCTTTCAGATTCTCCGTCTTGCGTTGTTGTTGACGAGAACGACCCTGGAATCCAGATGGAGCGCATGATGCGCGCGATGGGACAGGCGGGGCCGGGAGTAAAGCCGATTCTTGAAATCAACGCCGACCACGCGCTTGTAAAAACTTTGGAAGGTCCGGTTGACGAGAAATATATCGCCGACGTTTCCGAGGTTCTTCTTGACCAGGCTTTGCTTTCAAGCGGAGCGGAGCTTTCAAGCCCTGCGGACTTTATCAAGGCGATGAACACGCTGATTGTGAAGAAAT
>CAZJOU010000391.1:0-1917 GCA_964547685.1 uncultured Treponema sp.
CGTGAATCTGCGAAGCAGATGAAATGGAAGTAAAATTACAGGATGTAATTTTACTTCCTATTGATAAACCCCTTAAACAATATTAAAATAATCTTATGACTATTGAAACTTTGGATAAGGCAATTCGCAGAGTTCCTGATTTTCCTAAGCCTGGAATTTTGTTTTATGATGTAACTGGAATTTTTACAAATCCAGATGCTTTTAAGTTTTGCTTAGATAAAATGGTTGAACTTTACAAAGATAAAAAAATTGATGCGGTTGCCGGCGTTGAATCTCGTGGTTTTTTGTTTGCTGCACCTTTTGCAGATAGAATGCACATTCCACTTGTTGTAATTCGTAAAAAAGGAAAACTTCCAGGTGCTGTTTATTCGTGCAAATATGCTTTGGAATACGGAACTGCCGAAATAGAAGCGCACAAATCTGATATTCAATCTGGAAAAAATTATTTAGTTGTTGACGATTTAATTGCTACTGGTGGAACTTTAACTGCTTCTAGAAATCTTATTGAACAAGGTGGCGGGACAGTTAGCGACTTTTTTGGTGTTATTGGTTTACCAGAACTTAATTTTGAAAAAGCACTTGCACCTACAAAAGTAACAACTTTAATTAATTACAGCGGAAAATAAGAGGAATATATGACTGCTTTACCAAAAAATTACAAGCCAATTCTTGGTGTTAAAGAAACTGAACATGCAATTGTTAGCATTAAGGATTTTTTTCAAATTTCACTTTCTACAGAATTAAATCTTACTCGCGTTACGGCGCCACTTTTTGTTCCTGCTGGAACTGGAATTAATGATGATTTAAACGGTGTTGAAAAACCAGTTTCTTTTGCTGCAAAAGGAATTGGTGGTCAAAAAATGGAAATTGTTCAATCGCTTGCAAAATGGAAGCGTCTTAAAGTTACAGAACTTGGTTTAAAACCTGGTTTTGGAATTTATACAGATATGAATGCAATTCGCCCAGATGAAGAACTAGATGCCGTTCATTCTTTGTATGTTGACCAATGGGACTGGTGCATGTGCATAGACGAAAAAGACAGAACGATTTTTTATCTTCAAGATATTGTAAAAAAAATATACAACACAATTAAGCGCACAGAATTTTTCTTGTACGATAGATATTCAATGCTTGAACCAGTTTTGCCAAACGAAATTACTTTTGTTTATTCTGATGATTTGTATCGCGCGTATCCAAAACTTAGCCCAAAAGAACGCGAAAACGAAATTGCTAAAAAATATGGTGCCGTTTTTATTGCTGGAATTGGTGGAAAACTTCCAGATGGTTCTATTCACGACGGACGCGCACCAGATTACGACGATTGGATTAGCGACGCTGGCGATGGTCACGTTGGATTAAACGGCGACATTATTGTTTGGAACGAAACTTTACAAAGAGCGTTTGAACTTTCTTCTATGGGAATTAGAGTTAGTCCAGAAAGTTTACGAAAGCAATTAAAGGAACGCGGTTGCGAAGAGCGAGCAAATCTTCCGTTTCAGAAAAAACTTTTGAACGGAGAACTTGCGTTTACGCTTGGTGGTGGAATTGGTCAGTCTAGATTGTGTATGTATCTTTTAAGAAAAGCGCACATTTGCGAAGTTCAAGTTAGCGAATGGCCAAAAAGCGAACTAGAAGCGTGTGCAAAAGCAGGAATTCCTGTACTTTAGTTTGGTGGATTAAATAATAGGTTAAATATCGAGTTTTAATATATATAGATAAAAATTGTCTGTGCGGAACCGAAGGTCGCCGCAGGCTGCAGAAAACGGCTTTTGCGCACCGAAGGTCGCCGCAGGCACACTTTGAGGGCTGAGGTTGCGTAAGCAACCGGTAAAATAAAATTCCTTACAGCCTCAACCGTGTGTAGCAAAAACGTATTTCTGCGTAAGCACAGACAATTTTTAATACCAATATGATAAA
>CAZJOU010000392.1:0-1904 GCA_964547685.1 uncultured Treponema sp.
GATTTTCAAACTTAGATTTTGTAAACCAAAGAACAAAATCGCCCGGATTTCGCTTATTTCCGTCAATTACAACTTCTTTTCGTTTTCCTGCACCAGCACGCAACTCATCAAGATTCAAGTTTGCAAGTTTTCCGTAATCTGGAAAAGTCGAAATATCGTAATAAAGATTTCCGCCCGACAAATAAGTGTGTCCGTTTGCTTCAATCTTTTTAATTAATTCAATCATTTCTGGAATGTGGTCAGTTGCTTTGCAAATTACGTCCGGATGCCGAATATTCAAATCGTCAATATCTTGCATAAAAGCGTCTGTGTAAAATTTCGCAACTTCCAAAACAGACTGATGTCGTTCTTCGGCAGTTTTTACCATTTTGTCGTCGCCTTCATCGTTGTCGCCAGTTAGATGACCAACATCAGTAATATTCATAACGTGCTTTATGTCGTAACCCAAAAATGTAAGCGTTTTATCCAAAGTGTCCAAAAAAACGTAAGCACGCAAGTTTCCAATGTGCGCATAATTATAAACCGTAGGACCGCAGCCATAAAAACCAACAAAACCGTCGTGAACCGGCTTAAATTCCTGAATTTCGTGTCCCATTGTATTAAATAATTTTAACGCCATAAAAACCTCTTTATTTTAAGGGCGGAGCCCCGCCCTACGCCCGCACGTCGTTGCGGTCTACCCACCCTGCGGGGCAAATCCCCGCAACGCCCCTTTTTTGCTAATTTATTAATTTTAATGAAAAATTTATTACAATTCAATGCAACGCATTTAGCGAATATTAAAATCAATTTTTAGTGATATTTGTCATTGTCGTGCTTGATACGACAATCTTCTTTAACATTTATATTAAACTTGTTGTTTCATCAATTCCCATTCTTATATTTAGGCATTGAACGGCTGCGCCAGATGCGCCTTTTCCTAAGTTGTCAAATCGGCTTGTAAGCATAATGCGTTCATCGTTTCCGTAAACAAAAATTTGCATATTGTTTGTGCCAGCTAAAGTGTTTGCGGCAATAAATTGTTCTGTTAAAGTTCCTTCGCCCATAAAACCAACAACTTTTACAAAATTAGATTTATTGTAATGTTCGCAAAGTTTTTCCCAAATGTCTTTTGCGTTAACCTTTTTTGCTAAAAGCCGCGAATGTAAACCAACCGTTACTGTCATTCCTTCGTAATAATCGCAAACGTAAGGATTAAAAATTGGTTCGTAATCTAAGCCGCTTATTATTTTCATTTCTGGTAAATGTTTGTGCATTTGCGTTAAAGCGTAAAGTCGCGGCGAATCTAATTCTGGGTTTCGTTCTGGCGATTCGTACATTGCAATAGCTTTTTTACCTGCGCCAGAATAACCAGAAACTGCGTGAACAACAATAGGATAGTCGCGCGGTAAAATTCCGTATTTTACAAGCGGGTAGGCAAGTGCAATAAAACCAGAAGCGTAACAACCAGGAACTGCAATTCTATTAGAAGTTTGTATTTTTTTGCGAAAAGAATTGTCTAATTCTGGAAATCCGTAAGCCCAAGACGGATTTGTTCTGTGTGCCGTAGAAGCGTCTATAATTACGGTTTTTGGATTTGTGCAAAGTTCCGCAGATTCTGTTGCTGCTGCATCTGGAAGACACAAAAATGTAAAATCGCTTTCGTTTATAAGTTTTGCCCTTTCTGTTGGATCTTTTCGTTTTTCTTCGCTAATTGTTAAAAGTTCAATGTCGTTTCGTTTTGCAAAACGTTCAAAAATCTTAAGTCCAGTTGTTCCTTCTTTTCCGTCAATAAAAATTTTTACGCTCATAAAATGCCTCCAAAAAAATCACTTTGCAAAAATAATCGCAAATAGATTGTATAAAAAACGCTCTTTTGTAAAGCGGTAAAATCAAAAATTGAGCAAAAATTACTCGATTTTTTT
>CAZJOU010000393.1:0-1902 GCA_964547685.1 uncultured Treponema sp.
GCGCATATTTTGCTTCCGTCTTGTTTCCGCAAACCTTGCTTCCAATGGGCTTAGCCGCAACCTGCGGTTCATTGCTTTCGTCAGTTATTTGCGTTGGAATTTTTTTGCATTTAAGAAAAAAAGTTGACTTTGCTTAAAATCCGTATATACTTTAATATATACGGAGGCAGATATGACCTTAACTAAAGTTTTTAATAGCGGAAATAGTCAGGCTGTTAGAATTCCTAAAGAATTTCACATTGACAGCTTGGAACTTTTTATAAAAAAAGTTGGCTCATCAATTATTTTAACGCCAAAAGAAAACAAGTGGGAAAATCTTGAACGAAGTTTAGATGAATTTTCAGATGATTTTATGAGCGAAGGAAGAAAGCAACCAGGATTTCAAAAAAGGGAAGATTTTTAATGTACATATTAGACACAAATATTTGCATTTTTTTAATAAAAAACAAATTTCCGCATTTAAAACAAAAAATTCTTTCTTGCAACCAAAACGAAATTTTTATTTCTTCTATTACAGTTGCAGAACTTGAATATGGATCTGCAAAAAGTCTTTACAAAGAAAAAAATAGAGCAGCTCTTTTAGATTTTTGTACAGATTTTAACATTCTTGATTTTTCTAGCGAAGATGCAGAAGCGTATGGAACACTACGTGCCTATCTTGAAAAAAAAGGCACGCCTATTGGACCTTACGATATGCAAATTGCGGCGCAAGGACTTTCGCATAAAATGACCGTTGTTACAAACAATATTGGCGAATTTTCTAGAGTGCCAAATTTGCTTGTAGAAGATTGGACAAAATAATAGTTTAATAATTTATAATAAAATTTGGATCGCTTGTTGTTTCTGCGTAGCCAGATGGTTGTGTTTTAGAATATTTTTTTGGTCCAAGCCAAGAATCTGTTTCTGGTACATAAAATTTAAACTGCAAAATTCCATAAGTTCCAACTTCTAGCGAAACTGTCCAAGTTTCGTCTGTTGATTTTGTAAGTGCAATCATATTGTCATAATTCCAACCTTGAGGACCGCGCAAATAAACGCTAGTAACGGAATCAAAACCAAAATCGCTTGGAACAAAAGTAAACACAATTTTATCTTTTTCTTCTGAGAAAGTTGCTTTTTCTATTGTGTATGGAATTGCCGCTTTTTCATCGTTGGAAAGTTCTGTAAAAGTTGCAATAATTCCGTTAGAAACTAAATCTGTAGAAAAAGTTGTTATGCTATTTTCATTTGAATCTGTAAAACCAGAAAAACTATAACCATATTTTGTTATAAAAAGATTTGAATTATTTAGCGCATCTAAAAGATTGTCTCCTTCTGCTAAATCTCCTAACCAACCCTCTGTAAAATAATTACCGGCATATATATCATTTCCAGAACTATCTTGAGTTTTATAATAATTATAAAAAAAGTGAACGTCGCTATCTTCGCTGGTAATTTTTAGTGAATAAATTGGAATCCAAATTGCGTAAACTGTGCAAGATTCAGAAACGTTCGTTATTGCTTCTGTGCCATCTGAAGTTGTTGCAAAACCTGCAAGTTTGTAAGATTGTCCGTTTTCGTTTTTTTCTGCTTTATCTACATTTTCGTAAAAAACGTCTTCCAAGTTATCGTAAGAATACATAGAAACTGTTATTGGACTAGAAAGGATATTTCCGTCGTTGTCGTAAAATGTTCCGCCATTTGCGTCAAAAGTTACGCTAAATTGTTGTGCACTTGTGTAATATTCTATGCTTTTTGCTTTTGCTATAAAATAATTATTATTTTCATCTCCAGAAAGAAGTTTGTAATTGTCATAATTTGAACACCAAGAACCAACACTATCTTCAAAAGTATTAAAAGTGCCGTTGTGTTCGTAAACAATATCGCTAGAATTAATGTAAGGCGAAATCATTTTTTGCCAAG
>CAZJOU010000394.1:0-1900 GCA_964547685.1 uncultured Treponema sp.
AATTTTCTTGTTAATTAGAAAGTCCGTGCTAAAATATAGTAAAAATGCAACGTGGAGGATTCTTTTATGGGAATAAAATTATATTCACTTGGAGCCGCACAAGAAGTTACCGGTTCTAAACATATATTGGAAATAGATGGTCGCCAACTTATGATTGACTGTGGCGCATTTCAAGGTAAGCGAAAAGAATCTGATGACAAAAACAGAAACTTTGACTTTAATCACGAATCTTTGGAAGCCGTAATTCTTACGCACGGACATTACGACCATTGCGGACTTTTGCCGGTTCTTACAAAAAAAGGTTACGACGGAAACATTTACGCTACGCCAGCAACTCGCGACATTGCAAACCTTGTAATGATGGACAGTGCGCGAATTCAAGCGCGAGACGCGGAATTCTTGGCAAAACAAGCGCGAAAAAAGGGCGAAAAATTTTCGTGGAAACCAATTTTTAACGAAGACGATGTTGTAAAGTGCGCAAATCAAATTGTAAGTCTTTCTTATAACAGAAAAATGTATATTTCGCCAGATACTCAACTAGAATTTTTTGATGCAGGACACATTCTTGGCTCTGCATTTGCAAATCTTTCTATTCGTGGTTGGCACAATGGTTTAAGTACGCCGTATGTTCATTCAACTGGTGAAAATGAAACGCGCATTCTTTTTACTGGCGATATTGGACGAAAAGAAAAACCAATTATTCGTCCGCCAGCAACAAATATGCCGGCGCCAGATTATATTGTTATTGAATCTACTTACGGTAACAGAAAGCACGAAAACCGAGAATTTGCCCTAAAAGAACTAGAACGAGTTGTTCGCGACACTTGCGCAAAAAAAGGTAAAATTATTATTCCTTCGTTTGCAATAGAACGCGTTCAGGAACTTGTTTATTATTTACATCTTTTAACAGACCAAAAAAAGATTCCGGTTGTGCCAATTTATGTAGATTCGCCAATGGCAGCAAATGCAACAAGCGTTTTCCGCGTTCACCCAGAATGTTATGACGAAAGCGTAAATGAAGAATTCTTAAAGCATCACAAAAATCCGTTTGGTTTTGGTTCGCTTACATTTACAACTAGCGTAGAAGAATCTAAGGCTTTAAACAAAAAAGAAGGCCCAATGATTATTATTTCGGCAGACGGAATGTGCGAAGCAGGTCGCGTTCTTTATCATCTTGCAAACGAAATTAGTAATGAACGAAACACAGTTCTTATTGTTGGCTACATGGCAGAAAATACTTTGGGTCGTAGAATTCGCGATGGAGAAAAACAAGTTAAAATTTTGGGCGATTTATATCAAGTAAAAGCAAAAATTGAACAAATAAACGCATTTAGCGCGCACGCAGATTACGAAGAAATGACGAACTGGCTTAATTCTATTGATACAAGTCGCTTAAAAAATATTTTTATGGTTCACGGCGAAACCGAAGCGCAAGAATTTTTTACAAATTACTTGCACGAACACGGCTATCCGAACGTAACCGTAATAAAATACGGCGAAACTTACGATTTAGCGTAAAGTTAGCGAAAAATATATTTTACTTGCCGATTTTCGAATTTCCTCTTTATATTTTAAGTAAAAGAAATTATTGTTGGGTTTTTATTCAAGACAATAAAATGCACGGAGGCAAGGTTCCAATTTGAAAAACATCTGCACAAGTGAGTTATAAAACTTGAAAATTGCAGGCAAAACAAGTTTGGTGATTTCGATAAACTCAATCACCACAATTCTTCCACGAACGCGGAAGCCGTTTTTCATAATTGGGTTCTTGCCGAAAGTGCATTTTTAATAGCATATCATAAACTCGACATTTAATTTATTAAAAATTCTACGAGGTGTTTTTCGAAAATGGCAAAACATGAATTTCAAACAGAGGTAAATCAGCTTTTACAGTTGCTTA
>CAZJOU010000395.1:0-1893 GCA_964547685.1 uncultured Treponema sp.
TGAACTTGTTTTGCTTTTTCGCCGTTGGAATACACTTCGGGTAAAGACATTTTTGCTTCCCAGTCAGACTTTTCTTCTTCGGCTTTTTGAATTTCTTCTTCTAGGCGAGAAACTTCGCGTTCGGCTTTGCGCTTTTCGGCTTCTTCTTGTTTTTTTGCTTCCCAAGAAAGTTTTCCTTCCGATTTTTCCGCTTCGTTTTTTGTTCCCGCTACGTTTGTCGATTTTACAGTTGTGCTTGCAACTCCAGTTCCGGCTTCGTATTGCCCAACAAGTCCAGCTTCTTCCGCTTCAATCCGTTCCATATAATATTTGTAGTCGCCCGGAAATTCTCGATGTTGGCCAGGTTTTAGTTCCAAAACGCGAGTCGAAATGCCTTCGATAAATCCGCGGTCGTGACTTACAAAAATTACAGTTCCGCCAAAATCTTTAAGCGCGTTCATTAAAACGTCTTTTGAATGCATATCAAGATGGTTTGTTGGTTCGTCCAAAATCAAAAGATTATTTGCGCGAAGCAATAAATTAAGCAACGCAATTCTGCTTTTTTCGCCACCGCTTAGAACGTTCAAAGGTTTAAAAACATCGTCACCACGAAACAAAAATGCGCCAAGCATATCACGAAGTCGCGGAATTAAATCTGTTG
This sequence comes from uncultured Treponema sp., assembly GCA_964547685.1. Taxonomy (GTDB): domain Bacteria; phylum Spirochaetota; class Spirochaetia; order Treponematales; family Treponemataceae; genus Treponema_D. The sequence continues at coordinate 641 of CAZJOU010000395.1, forward strand.
GGCAATGATTTTCCATATAATCCAAAACGCTTTCGCTACCTTTTATTGTTTCCGCATTGTCTTGGCTAAAATATCCAATTTGAACGCCAGAACCTAAAATAACTTCGCCGCTTGTAACTTTGTCAACGCCGGCTAACATTCTAAGCAAAGTTGACTTTCCGCTTCCGTTTCTTCCGGCAACAACAAGCATTTCGCCGTTTTCTACAGTTAAATTAAGATTTTCTATTACGTTTGTTTTTCCGTCGTAAGATTTTGTAAGATTTTTTGTTCTTAAAACAAGTTGTCCTGCGTGCGGAGCGGGCGGAAACTTAAAGTGAATCTTTTTTAGGCTTTCTGGAATTTCTATTTTTTGCGCAAGGATTTTATCAAGTTGCTTTTGTCGTTCTTGTGCTTGCGCGGCTTTTGTTGCTTGAACTCCAAATCTGCGGATAAAATCTTCTAGTTTTGCAATTTCGTCTTGCTGTTTTTCATATTCTGAAATTAGCGTTTTAAGTTCAACTTCGCGCACTTGTTCGTAATGCGTAAAGTTTCCTTTGTAACGTTTTAAGTCTCCGTTAAAAAGTTCGTAAACTTCGTTTACAGTTACGTCCAAAAAATAGCGGTCGTGGCTAACAAGCAAAAATGCGCCTTTAAAGTTCGACAAAAACTTTTCTAGCCAAGTTCGCGCTTCTATATCAAGATAGTTTGTTGGTTCGTCCAAAAGCAAAATGTCTGGATTTTGCATTAACGCTTTTGCAAGAGCAATTCGCATTTGCCAACCGCCAGAAAATTCTTCTGTTTGCTTTTCTAAATCTTCGTGACTAAATCCAAGCCCAAGCAAAACGCTTTCGGCAGTTGCGCTTCGTCTGTGCCAACCAGATTCTTCCAGTTTGTTTATAAGTTCGCTTTGTTCTGTTAAAAGATTTTCTGTGTTGCCTTCGCCTTTTTCTAGTTTTTCGCCAAGCGCGTCTATTTGCGCCTGCATTTCGTAACCAAACTCAAAGGCTTTGTCCGCTTCTTCGCGTAAAGAACAGCCGTGGTGCGTAAGTCCAGACTGCGGAAGATAAGCGATTCTTGCGTTTTTCTCTGCAATGCGTTTTCCGCTGTCGGGCTTTATAAGACCAGCCATAACTTTTATTAATGTTGATTTTCCCGCTCCGTTTGCTCCGGTAAGCGCGGCTTTTGTTCCAGTCTGAAGATTTACAGAAACATTTTTAAGAATATCGCGGTCGCCAAAAGCAAGCGAAACTTGACTAAATTGTATAAATGCCATA
>CAZJOU010000396.1:0-1875 GCA_964547685.1 uncultured Treponema sp.
AGCGACGTAGCAATCTTCTGCCTTACTTTCTGAGATTGCTTCGCCTGTCGGCTCGTAATGACGTTCACTATCAGATAAGATTGCTTCGTTTCGCTCGCAATGACTTCCCCTTAAAAACGAATATTTTTCAAAAAGCAAATCGTCCTCCACGTGCGAAACTTGGTCTCCGCCGTAGGCAATCAAAACAACGTCCTTGTTATATTCGGCTTTTACGTAGTCGGTGATTCCCTTGTTGTCGCCGATTACGATGTCGGAATATTTAACCGCCATTTTCTCGCTGAACTTCAAGAACTTTTTTGCAAAAAAATTCCACTTGTCGCGCCGCCATTCTAGCCCGTCGATGTTCGTGATGATTTTTCCCTTGAAAACACGCCTAATATACGGAAGAAAAACGCAGCCAGAAACGCCGAGAACAAGCAAAATGTCCGCGCTTATTGGTGATTTTGTCGCCATTTTCATCGACTGGAAATCGTAAAGAATACTGTCTTTTCCGTTTGCGTCGCGGTCAAGATAAATGAGTTTCGCACCTTTGTAAGTTTCAAAATGCTTTTCGTACTTTTTCGCCGAGCAGAAAACTGTGTATTCGACATTCGGCGGAGTAAAGTCAAGCAGGTTGTCCACGAGCGACTCGAACCCGCCGTAACACGCAGGCACGCCGACAGTTCCGATAACGGCAACACGGATTTTGTCTCCCGCAGATTTCGCAGATGAACGCGGATTTGTATTTAGATTGGTGGTTGAGCCTGTCGAAACTACCTTTTTGTCATGCTGAACTTGTTTTAGCATCTTTTTATTTTTACGCATACAAAAACTCCTTGTTTACTAAATCTATATTTTCTTGCACAGCGTAATTTATTTTTCTTACGCTTGCACCTTTTTATCAAAACATCTTTATTTTTCAAAAATTTTTCACTTTTTTTTGTGATTTATTTCCGTTTTTGCAACTTTTGACCTATTAACTATATAGGAGGTTTTTATGCAAAATAAAAACGAACTTACGCCTGCAGAAAAGTGGGAACGATTAACATTTGCTGATAATTACATCTTTTGTAAAGTTATGGAAACGTCTCCAGAAATCTGCAAAGAAATGCTGGAACTGCTTTTGAACATCAAAATCGACAGAATCGAGATTCCAGAAGCGGAAAAATCTATGAAAGTTGATTACGATTCGCGTGGAATCCGCCTAGACGCTTACGTAAAAGACGGAACTGGTCGCTGTTTTGACATAGAAGTTCAAACTTCTGTAGAAAAGGAACTTGCGCTTGCAAAACGAACGCGATACTATCAAGGCTTAATGGACGTTGACAGCGTTTTTTCCGGCACAAAATACAAAGATTTGAACGAAACTTATGTTATCTTTTTGTGCTTGGGCGACGCTTTCGATTTTGGCTTACCGATTTATACTTTTGAAAATGTTTGCGCCGAAAACCAAAAAATAAAAATGAACGACGGAACACACAAAATATTTTTCAATGCAAAAAAGTATGATACAATGAAGTCCGAAGAATTAAAGTCGTTTTTCAAATATCTTTGCGGAAAAGAACCAACTTCCGATTTTTCAGAAAAACTTTCCGCAATCGTAAAACGTGTAAAAATGAATGCAAGGTGGAGGCATGAATTTATGACATGGCAAGAAGAAGTAGAATTACAAGCGGATTTAGCTGCAAAGAAAGCATCTGACGAAAGAGCCATTGAAACTGCACAAAACCTTCTAGAAATGGACATTTCTCCAGAAAAAATTGCAAAAGCAACTTCGCTTCCGCTTGAAAAAGTTCTTGAACTACAAAAACAACCACAAACTGTAAAAGCGTAAAAGTCTCGTAGTAGCCCCGAAATAAATTCGGGGTGACGTTTTCTCAGTAATTTTTTGAAAAA
>CAZJOU010000397.1:0-1873 GCA_964547685.1 uncultured Treponema sp.
CAATCCAATAAAGTGCTTCGTCATCTGCTTGAATGTTCATTTCTTTGCAAGCGTCAGAAAGCAAACCTTTTAGTCGTTCTGTAGAAACAAGTCTAAAGTTGTATTGTTGGCATCTTGATTTTATTGTTGCAGGAACTTTTTGAAGTTCTGTTGTTGCAAAAATAAAAACTACGTGCGCAGGCGGTTCTTCTATTGTTTTTAGCAAAGCGTTAAATGCGCCAGAAGAAAGCATATGAACTTCGTCTATTATGTAAATTTTGTAACGGCTTGCAGTTGGTGGAAACATAACTTCGTCTTTTATTTGGCGAACATCGTTTACAGAGTTTGTGGAAGCACCATCAATTTCTATTACGTCCATGCTAGAACTGTTTGTAATTGCTTTGCAAGATTCGCAAACGCCGCACGGAGTTGTTGTTGGTCCGTCTGAATTTTGGCAGTTTAGCGATTTTGCTAAAATGCGCGCTGTAGAAGTTTTTCCGCAACCACGCGGACCAGTAAAAAGATAAGCGTGAGCAATTTGTCTTGTTTTTATTGAATTTTTTAATGTTTCCGCAACAAATTCTTGTCCAACCAAATCTTCAAATTTTTGCGGACGACGTCGTGTTGCAGTTACTTCGTAAGCCATTAGTTATTTTTCTCCTTAGCTGATTGTTTCTTTCGTTGATACAAAAATGTGCCAAGTCCATATAAAATTCCGCCTAAAATCATAAGAAAACACAAAAGTTGACCAGTAGAAAAGTTTAAAAGCGATGTGTTTAAGTAAATTGGAGCGGAAGAATCTTTTGCAATTCTGTAGCCTAAATCTGCATCTGGTTCGCGGAAATATTCTATAATAAATCTAAAAATTCCGTAACCAGAAAGATAAATTGCGCCCATCATTCCGTCCCATTTTTTATGTTTGCGCAAAAGCCAAAGAATTAGCCAAAGAACAATTCCTTCTAAAAATGCTTCGTAAAGTTGGCTTGGGTGGCGCGGAAGATTTACAAGCGTAGAATTTATTGGAAGATTGATTTTTGCCGCAAAATCTTGAACCCATTGCAAAGAACCAGAAAAACGTTCTGCATCTGGAAAAATCATTCCCCAAGGCATTGTTGTAATGCGACCGTAAAGTTCACCGTTTAAAAAGTTCCCAATTCTGCCAAAAGTGTAGCCAAGTGGAATTGCGGTTACCATTGCGTCGCTCCATTTTGTAAAGGAACGTTTTGTTTTTAAGCACCAAATAATCATTCCTAAAATTCCACCAATAACGCCGCCGTGGTAACTCATTCCGGCAAGTCCAGTAAATTGCCCATTTGAATTGAACGGCCAAAAGATTAGCCAAGGTTTTTGTCTGTAAAGTCCGCTTGTGTCGTAAACGTAAGCAGAAAAAACACGCGCGCCAATTAGCAAAAAAATAATTCCTGTTGCAATAAAACTAAAAATATCATCTTCGGAAGCTTTGTAACCTTCGCTATCTAAAAGTCCTTCGTTAAGTTGTTTTTTTAAAACAAGATAAGCGGTTACAAACGCAAAAATGTACATAAGTCCGTACCAGCGCAAAAGTCCAAGAACAGGAACGCCGGGAAAAATTTCTGGATGAATCCAAGACGGATAATTAATAAATAAAAACATACTTTTTCCTATGTTGGATTGCTTCGCTACCCTTCTTGCAATGACGATTTTTACAAACACCGTCATTGCAAGAAGGGTAGCGCCGAAGCAATCTTTATATTTTAAAACCTTGTTGTGCGGCTTTTACTATTTTTGATTTTAGCAAAAGATTTTCTTTTTTTAACTGGGTAATTTCATAGTTTTGAGTTTTTATCATTTCTATAAGTTCGCCAGTAGAAAGTTGACCGCTTCCTATAAGGTCGTTTAAGCCAGACATTTTTAA
>CAZJOU010000398.1:0-1870 GCA_964547685.1 uncultured Treponema sp.
TCCGAAGAAAACATTGCAAAAGATAAAGAAATTGATGAGTTATTGGAAAAAGTGATAAAGGTAAATGAACAATAGAGGAAGTTTTAAAAGTTGCAAAATGTCATTGCGAGAAGCGTTAGCGACGAAGCAATCTTAGAAATATTTTACAATCATTGATGTGATTGCTTCGCCTTCGGCTCGCAATGACGGGGAATTTCGCTTGTAATGACGTGCTGTTTTACAAATCCATAATCCCAAATCCGAGTTTTTGTGCCACTTCTACCAAGCCAAGCCGGTCGTGAACGTTCATTTTTGTGTAGATTGCGGTCCGCTGATTTTCTACGGTTTTTACGCTTTTTCCAAGTTGCGCTGCAATTTCTGGAATTTCAAGATGTTTTGCAATGAGCGAAAAAACTTCTTGCTCTTTTTCGGAAAGCGTTTTGTAGCGGCGGAAAAGTTCTAGCGTGTCGGTTGTGCCATTTTTGTTGGTCGCACTATCCGCGTTATTTTCGCCATTTTCGCAATTCGTGCCAGACAAAAGTACTTTCATAACATTCTGGGCTTCTTTGCTAAACGCTTGATTTCCGCTTGCAACCGCTTTTACTGCCGAAACAAGTTCGTCCATACCAGAAGTTTTTGAAACAAATCCTTGAACGCCCGCCTTGATTGCCGCTTCTATTTGCAAACTTTGAGCAAACGCCGAATAAACAAGAACATTCAGATTCGGTTGGATTTTTCTAAGTTGCGGCAAAAGCGAAAGTCCGTTTTCGTTTTCAAGTTGAATGTCTAGCAAAAGAACGCTACAGTCGGCATTTTGCGACAAAACAGTTTTTGCTTCGCTTCCATTTTGTGCGTGCAAAAAATAAAAATCCGCACATTGCACTTTCAAAGTTTGTGCAAGGCTTTCGCGAAGAGCAGAATGGTCATCTAGAATTAGGATTTTTGGCATAATTATATTTTAAGCAAAATTTTTTCGTTTTCAACATTAGAAGATGTTTTTGGATAAGTGATAATTTCTAATCCCATTCCAAGACTGTCAAGATAATCAATTAAAGTTGAAACTTTTATATCTTTTCGTTTTTCAATTTTTGAAACCGAAGATTGCGTAAAATTTTCCATTTCCGACTGTTTGATGTTTTTTTCTTCGCGTAATTTTGCAAGCCGAATTGTCATAATATCTTGCTCCGCTTTTATATGAACACGTTTTACAGCGTTAGGATTCATTTTACTTTCCATCATTTTAATTGCGTTTTTCATTTTTAAGTTCCTCCTCGTGTTTTCAATTATCATTTCGGATTCTGCAATTAAATCTTTGTAGAATTTCTTTTGATTTATTTTGAACCAGATAGAGTGTCAGCGTAAGGTCGCGGAAGTTGTGGACCAAATTCTTGCAAAAAAAGTACTCGTTCCAAAACCGCTTCTTTGCTTTCTTCATCTAACGCGGAAAACCATAAATCGTATTCATCTGAAGAATCCACATTCCACATAATTTATTATATGAACTAAAGTGAATATTTGTCAATAAATACTTTTTACCTTACCTTCATCTTTACAAAAACCGTTGTGCCGTTTTCCGAACTTTTTACAAAAAATTCTGCACCAATTAATTTCGCGCGTTCTTTCATACTTTTTAGTCCGATGTGAGTTTGTGTCTTTTGGGCATTTTCATCGGTGGTGGTTTCGACAGGCTCAACCACCGGAATTTTTTTATCGGCGGTGATTGAGCCTGTCGAAATCACGTTAAAACCTTTGCCATTGTCGCTTATGCTTAGGAAAAATTCGTTTGCAACATCTAGCATTTTTATTTCTACTTTGCTTGCGTTTGCGTGTTTTACAACGTTGGAAAGAGATTCTTGCACAATGCGTAAAAGTTCTTCTTTGGTTTTTGTGT
>CAZJOU010000399.1:0-1856 GCA_964547685.1 uncultured Treponema sp.
TTGCCCAATGCAATGGATTGCTTTCAGGCTCTCCAAACATCTCGATAAATCGGGATTTGAAATTAACCGATATATTTTCGATGGGATAGCTTCACATTATTTTGGCTTACCATTGCATACTGCATAGTGGTGTCGATTTTGGCATGTCCAAGGAGTTGCTGCACCTGTTCGATAGGCATTCCTTTATCAATCGCCCGTGTTGCGAGTGTTCTGCGGAACTTATGAGGGTGAACCTTATCGATTCCCAGCCTCTGTCCAAGCTGCCGCATTCTGATCTCCACACCACTAATTTCAAGACGATTGTATGGTTTTAACAGAGAAACAAATAATGCAGGATTGTGATCAGTCCGGCTTTGGACATAGTTTCTCAAATGAATTTTAGTGCGTGCATCAAAATATACCGGGCGTTCCTTGCTTCCTTTTCCAAATACAACACATTCTCTGTTATCAAAATCAATATCCGAGATATTAAGCTTTACAAGTTCGCCTACGCGCATACCTGTCGATGCCAATAGATCTATCATTGCAAGATCTCGCAGATTATCACAAGCATCTCTCATTTGTTCAAGCGCTTCATCTGTATAGGTTTCTTTGACCGTTTTTGTTGTTCGTATCTTGTGAATTCTACGAACGGGACTTTTCAGTATGTAGTTTTCATCCTCAAGCCAAGCAAAGAAACTCGAGAGAATACGCCTAATATTGTCGATGTTCGCCTTGCTGCAATCATTAATTTGTTGATAATTTGCGAGATATTCACGCAAATCGTCTGTAGTAATGTGTGCAACGCTCTCTTTGATGTCCACAAACATTCTTTCGATGGTTGCTCTGTAGTATTTCAGCGTTTTTTCGCTGCATCCTTCGACCTTTTTTGCAGATATGAAGGTAGTGAGCAAGGCATGGTTATCAAATTCCTGTTGGAAGTCAATAGACTCATCCGTTTTAATGATTTCAACGCCAAAAAGGGCATGTGTAAGCACTTCGTGGAGCTGTTTCATCTGTGCATTATCAAGAAATCCTTGCATCCCTTGCTCAATATCTGTAATAATTCTGTTTTTTATATTGGTATACCTCGTTGTTATTAAGATATACCAACATCCTAAAGGCGGAAAGCGTAATCGGAGTCAGCAGCACCGTATCCAGAATCATGAGGACTGGCTCTATGTCGGCGTATACGCTGACGAAGCCAAGACCGGCACCAAGGAATCCCGAGCCGATTTTCAAAGGCTCATCGAGGATTGCCGTGCCGGGAAAATCGATATGGTGATCACCAAGTCCATCTCCCGCTTTGCACGAAATACGGTCACGCTGTTGCAGACCGTCCGTGACTTCAAAAGCTGGGAGGTGGATGTTTTTTTCGAGGAGCAGAACATCCACACACAGAGCTCCGACGGCGAACTGATGATGACCATTCTGGCATCCTATGCTCAGGAAGAGAGCCGTTCTGCCAGTGAGAATCAGAAATGGCGCATCAAGCGGAATTTTGAAGCCGGACTGCCCTGGAATGGCGCTTTGTTGGGATATCGCATGAAAAACGGTCGATAGGCCATTCTTTGCAACCGTCTTTCTTGCCTTGCATGAATCCCTGCCAGATAAAATCGCTGGGCGTCATGCCGATGGTCAGGGTAATATCCGCAAAGTAGGATGCCGCTGTCAATGCCAGTGTACCTGTTGTAGATGCACCCACAATACCGATTTTGCGGATACCGTGGCTTTTCAGCCAGTTAATTGCCGTTTCCACACGCTCTAATGGATAGTTGTGATGACCATAATCCTTTTTTGACGGGGACATGGTGAGAACATTGATGTCCTGCTTCAAAAGCCATTTCACGCAGGAACGAGCCATATAATCCTCCGGG
>CAZJOU010000400.1:0-1855 GCA_964547685.1 uncultured Treponema sp.
TTATTACGCCAAAGTTTGACTGCAAATCTGTTTTTGCAAAAAGTTGATTTAGAACAAGTTTTGTAATTGCTCCGCGTTTTAAGTCAACAACAAGTCTCATTCCTGTTCGGTCAGAAGATTCATCGTTTGCTCCTACAATTCCATCAATTTGTTTGTCGCGAACTAACTCTTTTATGCGACGAATTATATTTGTTGTGTTGATTCCATAAGGAACTTCGGTAAATACAATTGATTCGCGTCCGTGCTTGTCTGTTTCGATTGTAAACTTTGAGCGAATTGTAATTTTTCCGCGTCCGGTTTTGTAGGCTTTTTTAATTCCTTCTGTTCCGTAAATAATTCCGCCAGTTGGAAAATCCGGACCTTTTATGTATTTCATTAATTCGTCGATTGAAATTTCTGGATTATCAATGTAAGCACAAATTGCTGCAGCAACTTCGCGTAAATTATGAGTTGGCATATTTGTTGCCATTCCAACTGCAATTCCTGTTGTTCCGTTACAAAGCAAGAATGGAAAAGCAGCAGGCAAAACGGAAGGTTCTTTTGTTGTGTCGTCAAAGTTCGGCACCATATCAACTGTATTTTTGGAAATGTCTTTAACCATTTCTTCGGTTATTTTAGACATTTTTGCTTCGGTATAACGATAAGCCGCAGCTGGGTCGCCCGCAATTGTACCAAAGTTTCCTTGCGGAGTTACAGTTGTATATCGTTGCGCAAAATCTTGTCCAAGTCGAACAAGAGCATCGTAAACAGAAGCATCTCCGTGCGGATGGTAATGTCCAAGAACTTCGCCGACAATTGTTGCGCACTTTTTAGTTTTTCCGCCACTTGCAAGATGAAGTGTGTCCATTGCGTACATAATTCGGCGATGAACAGGTTTTAGTCCATCGCGAACATCTGGAAGTGCACGTTGCACAATAACCGACATTGAATAGTCGATATACGCTTTTTTAACTTCTTCTTCAATCGGAATCTTAATTAAAATTCCACCTTCCGGCGTTTTTGTTTGTTCTAACATTGTATAAATAAAACTCCTAGTCTATGCAAATTTGACAAATAAAAATGTCAATGCTATATTCTAAATGTGCTGGGCAACGATTTTATTCGGTTCCAGTAGTAAGGCCACCATCTTCTTTGTAATAGAAGCTGCTGGCCAATTTTATTTTCACTTTTTTGTAAAAAATTCTTCTATTATTTTTTTAGATAAAGATGTTGAAATCGATTCTATACAATCTTCAATATCATCATCTTCATCTTTTGAAACCGCAGTTCCTTTTGCTATAATTTCTTTTGAATTTACATCATAAAGAATAATGTCAAAATTAATTGTCATTTCTGATTCTGAACCACCAATAAAAAATCCATTTGACATAACAAAACCAGAAGTTCCTTCTGTTTTTAAATATGTTGATAATATTGAAATTTTAATAAGCAAATCAAAATTATTTTTCAAAATAATTTGTTCTATTTCTTCATCTGTCCAAGTTTTTAAAGGAGAAATAATTTCTACGCTTTCTTTTGCATTTTTTAAATTTTCTTTTAATTTATTAGTAAGTTTTTTTTCAATAAGATTCCTATTTTTTAAATTTTCATCATCAACAAATACTATTATTTTTTTATAATTATCAAAATCAATTTCAGATTTTTTTATACTTTCGATTTTTGTAGTTGCACAACTAAAGTATAAAAAAGAAATCAATGAAAAAAATAAGATCCTTAAAACTAGAAAAGTATGATTTTTACTCATTTTCTTTTTTTTCCTAAAGTAGATTCCGAAGCAAGTTCGGAATGACGTTTTATTTTCTAAATATCCAAATTAGCGTAACTGGAATTATTTTCGATAAATTCGCGGCGAGGT
>CAZJOU010000401.1:0-1843 GCA_964547685.1 uncultured Treponema sp.
TAAATCCCTATAGTATGATTTTTTACTTTGTCTTGAACATAAGCAACAAATTCTTCAATTTTCATTGTTTTTTGTTCAAGTCCGCTTGATTGTCTAAATCTTACAGTTACAGTTTTGTTTTCTTTTTCCTGTTCGCCGACAACCAAAATGTAAGGAGTTTTGTGTTCCTTTGTAATCATCTTGATTTTTTGTCGCATATTATCGTCTGTTACGTAAGAAGCGGAACGAATGTCGTTTTGAAGCAAAATCTCGTTTACTTCGTTTGCGTAATCGTCAAAAGCATTGCTAACCGGAACAATCGCAACCTGTTCAAAAGCAAGCCAAGTAGGGAAGGCACCTGCAAAGTTTTCTATGATAATTCCAATAAATCGTTCCATAGAACCTAAAATCGCTCTGTGAAGCATTACCGGATGATGTTTCTGGTTGTCAGAGCTAATGTAAGTTGCGTCAAGTCGTTCTGCGCTAGGAAGTTGGAAGTCAACCTGAATTGTTCCGCATTGCCATTCGCGACCAAGACAGTCAAAAAGTTTAAACTCTAGTTTTGGTCCGTAAAATGCGCCTTCGCCAGGCTGAACTTCATATTCAAGTCCTGCTTCGTGGCAAGCATCAGACAAATCTTTTTCGGCTCGCTGCCAAGTTTCCAAATCGCCAACGTGATCTTCTGGCATTGTAGAAAACTTTACAACCAAGTCGTTAAATCCAAAATCTTTGTAAACCTTTTTAAGAAGCGCGCAGAACTTTTTTACTTCGCTACCAATTTGATCTTCCGTGCAAAGAATGTGTCCATCGTCCTGAACAAAGCCGCGAACACGCATAATTCCGTGCAAAGTTCCAGAAGGCTCGTTTCTTACATCGTGGCCAAACTCTGCAAGTCGCATTGGAAGTTCTTTGTAAGAGCGTTGTTTGCTCTTAAAAATCTGTATTGCGCCCGGACAGTTCATTGGTTTAATTGCAAAAAGCCGTTTTTCAGATTCAGTAATGAACATGTTTTTCTGGTAATGTCCCCAGTGACCAGATTTTTCCCACAATGAACGCGGCATAATTGCAGGCGTGTTTACTTCTAGGTAACCGTCGCGGCGAACCATTTTTCGCATATAATCTTGAATAATCGTGTAAAGCGTCCATCCGTTCGGATGCCAGAAAATCTGTCCAGGGTCTTCGCTTTCCAAGTGGAATAAATCCATTTCTACGCCAAGTTTTCTGTGGTCGCGTTTTTCTGCCTCTGCAAGCATTGCAAGATATTCTTTTAAGTCGTTCGGTTTTTCAAAGCAAAGTGCATAAATGCGAGTAAGCATTGGTCTGTCGGAATCTCCGCGCCAATATGCGCCGGCAATTTTATTCAACTTAAAAGCCTGACCATTTATTTCTTTTGTATTTTTTACGTGCGGACCGCGACATAAGTCTAAAAATCCGTCTTGTTCGTAAGTTGTAATAGTTTCGCCCGCTGGCAAATCGTTTATAAGTTCAATTTTATAAGGCTGATCTTTAAAAAGCGAAAGTGCTTCTTCTTTTGAAACTTCTTTTCGAACAAAATCGTGGTTTCCCGCAATAATTTTTCGCATTTCTTTTTCAATCGCGCCAAAGTTTTCTTCAGTTAATTTAGTGTCAGATGGAAAATCAAAATCATAATAAAAACCGTTTTCAATTGCCGGTCCAATCGCAATCTTAGTTCCAGGAAACAACTTCAGAACCGCTTCTGCCATAACGTGCGCACAACTGTGTCTGATAGTCTGTAATTTTTCGTCTGCCATAATTTACCTTCGTTTAAAATAATTATTTCAATTTTATCACTTAGATTATTTTATTACAACATTTCGGAAAATTAATAATTTATAATACATAA
>CAZJOU010000402.1:0-1832 GCA_964547685.1 uncultured Treponema sp.
ACTGGGAAGGTTCGTTTTTCGCCGTCGCTGGGACCCGCTTTTTAGGATTTTTTTTCATTGCAATCCAATTCTTAATTTCGTAGATTCCGAACTAAATTCGGAATGACTTTTCCCAAAATCTATAAATTTATAAAATCTAACGCTTTAAGGAATTATAATGGAACTTTATTTAGTGCGACATGGCGAAACTGTTTGGAATAAGGCTGGAAAACTTCAGGGGCGAACTGATATTGAACTTGACGAATATGGGCGCGAACTTGCTGGCGAGCTTGGTAGAAAATTAGAAGATGTACAATTTGATAAAATTTATTCGTCCCCACTAATAAGAGCGTATGAAACTGCTTGTCTTATTCGTGGACATAGAAATATTCAAATAGTTCGTGATAGTAGGCTTTGCGAAATTAGTTTTGGTGTGCGCGAAGGCGACAGTTGGGAAGAATGGAATAAAAAAGATAATCCGTACAATGCGTTTTTTTCTAAGCCAGAAGATTATGTTCCGCCTAAAAATGGCGAAACGATTGAGCAAGTTTTAAAGCGCACAAAAAATTTTATTCAAGAAGTAATTGAACCTGAATGGAAAAACGCTACTCGTTTTATGATTGTTGCGCACGGAGCGTTAAATTCTGCAATTATGTGTTATTTAGAAAATAGAACAAAAGCGGATTTTTGGGGAAAAGGTTTACAAAAAAATTGCCAAGCAATAATTTTTAATTTTGATGGTTATAAGTGGAGCAGAAAATAAAAGCAGGCGTTGTACGTTTACACTATCGAGTTTGCAAGCAGGTGTTGCGGGCGGCGTTTGAGCCCGCTAGAAAGGGTAGGCTGCAACGAAGTGCAGCCGAGGGAAAGGCTTTTCCCCCTTAAAAAGATTGAATAGAGTTTCGCAAATCAATAAAATTAAGAAAAACTACGAAAGTGTAGAGGCTAAATATGGTGGCTCAGATAATTGCGGTTTTGATTTTTCTTGTTATGTTCTTTTTTATTATTACGGACAGTTTTCCACGTCAATATGTTACGCTTGTTTGTGCGGCTTTAACTTTAATTTTGGTTTTTGGACTTGGAATGAATGTTGATAATAACTTTTTTAATGGTTCGTATAATCCTTTAAAATCATTAAAAGAAACATTAAATTTGCATAGCATTTTTACACCTGGATTTTGGTACAGTGTTGGCGAAAGTGAATCTAAAGGCGTAAATTGGGCAACTATTATTTTTATTTTTGGAATGATGATAATGGTAGAAGGAATGGCGCGGGTCGGCTTTTTTCGTTGGCTTTGTATGCGTCTTGCAAAAGCGGTTAATTATAAAGTTACTTCTATTTTTGTCGTTTTTATGATTATGTCTTTTGTGCTTGCAATGTTTATAGATTCTATTACGGTAATTCTTTTTTTAGCCGCAGTTTCTGTAGAACTTTCGCAACTTTTAAAGTTTAATCCAGTTTCTATGATATTAGCCGAAATTTTTTGCGCTAATCTTGGCGGTTCTGCAACAATGTGTGGCGACCCGCCGAATATTATAATTGGAACTTCGCTTGGCTATTCTTTTGCAGATTTTTTTGCAAACACTGGTTTAATTGCGCTTGTTTGTCTTGTTTTTACGGTTATATATTTTTACATTACGTGCAAAAAGCAGTATTCCTCTGTTTCGTTAAATATTGACATTTCTGCTTTGCCAAATCCAGAATCTGCAATTACAGATAAAGGCGGTTTTATTGCTAGTTGTGCAATTTTTTTGCTTGCGGTTATTCTTTTAGTAACGCACGCAAATACGCACCTTTCGGTTGCAACAATTGGTTTGGGAATTGCACTAATTACGCTTATTGTTTCTGGAAA
>CAZJOU010000403.1:0-1832 GCA_964547685.1 uncultured Treponema sp.
AGCACAATATAATTTTTCTTTGCAAATAAAAATCAACTTAATAAACAAAATTATGGCAACACAACAACTTTCGCTTTCTCAAAAAGCGGTTCAAGTTCAAACAATGAAACTTTCTCAACAGCAAATTATGGCAATGAATCTTATTGCTATGGGAAATCTTGAATTGCGCGAAGAAATTCTTAAAAAAGTTGATGAAAATCCTGCTTTGGAAATAAAAGAAGATAAATTTGAAGGTTACAAATCTTCTGTTCATACTGGAAAATCTACTTTAGCTGGCGAAGAAGCGGCAGAAAAATATCAAAATATGCTAGAAAGTGCGCCCGACAAAACAGAAACTTTGCAAGAACATTTGCTTCATCAATTAAATATGATAAATTTGCCAGAAAATGAGCATAGAATTTGCAAAAAACTTATAGAAAATTTAGATGAAAACGGCTACCACATTTTAGCGCCAATAACTTTAATTGAAAAAGAAAAAGGCGATGATGAAAATCTTTTAAAAAAATGTATTTCTATTGTTCAACATTTTGACCCGGAAGGAATTTGTTGTAAAAATGTTATGGAAAGTCTAGAAATTCAAGCAAAACTTAAAAAAAATCCACCAAAAATTGCACTTTTTGTTTTACACGGACGACTAGAAATGTTAAAACCGCCACAAGCGGAAAAAGTTTTAAAAAAAATCAATAATTATATTGAAGAAAATTCAAAAGAATCTTTTTGGAGCCCAATAGAAGATGATATTGAATTAAAAAAAGAAGATATTTCGCTAACCAAAGTTCAAGACGCAATTAAATTTATTCAAAATTTGCAACCTTTTCCTGCGGCAGAATTTAAGGTTACAACAGAACATTTTGTTCAGCCAGATGTTTACGTTTTGCGCGACGAAAATTCCGAAAAAATAAAAATTTCGCTTTCTAATAATGTGCTTCCAACTTTGGAAATTTCAAAAGATTTTAAGGACGAAGAAAATTCTAAAAATATTAGCAAAGAAAATAAAAAATCTGTTCAAAATCAAGTAAAAGATGCAGAAAATTTTATAGAAACGTTAAATTTTAGAGAAAAATCGCTTTTAAATGCTTTTAAGGAACTTGTGAAAATTCAAAAAGATTTCTTTCTAAATGGTCCTGGACATTTAAAACCTTTAACTCAGCGACAATTTGCAAAAATAATAAATGTTCACGAATCTACAGTTTCTAGAATTGCCGAAAGTAAATTTTTAAGATGTGATTGGGGAATTTTTCCTATAAAATATTTTTTTACAAATGCAATTTCTGTGTCGAATGGCAACGAAAATAGCGACAAAAGCAAAGAAACTGAAGATGCGCAAAATAATTCTGCTTCGGAAGTTATTTCTACAGATAACGTAAAAATTGCGATAGAAAATATTTTAAAAGAACAAAAGCCCGGCGACAAAAAACTTTCCGACCAAAAAATTGCAGATATTTTAGCGCAAAAAGGCATTAAAATTGCGCGACGAACTGTTGCAAAGTACAGAATGCAACTAAATATAGCTTCTAGTTATGAAAGATAACTTATAAGTTTTGCAGATTTCGTGTCATTCCGTGCAGATTTTGTGTCATTCCGTGCTTGACACGTAATCTCCGAATATATTTTGCGAACGACGAATGCGGGATTCGTGCGTAAAACAACCTGCGCGGGATTGTAGTGGCGAGCGAAGCGAGTTGCGAAGCAATAAAGCCGAAAGGCTGAACCTAGGGAGCGGTGGCAAAGCCACAAAAATAGTCCAGTGGACTATTTTTAGCGAGTCTCCGAGCAGCTATGCTGCGAAGGCGAAAAGCCCGTTGCGTTTCCCGTTTGCGCCCAAAAAAAAA
>CAZJOU010000404.1:0-1832 GCA_964547685.1 uncultured Treponema sp.
TATTTGCTATCAGCAAAACCAATCCAGCCGTCTTTTTCTACAAGAGCTTTTTCAAAATCATCAAGCTTAAAAGGATAACTTTTAGAAAGACTTCCAGCAATTAGTTTTACTTTTGCCGTTCCGTCGTCATTAAAAACAACTTTACATTCTGTGTCTTTGTCGGCAAATGTTCTGAACATATCTTCTATAGATTTTTTGTCCATTTCAATTGCCATCATTCCACAGTTGTACATATTTTGACGGAAGATGCGCGCAAAGTTTGTTGCAATAACAACATAAATTCCGTTTACTTCCAAAGCCCATGGAGCATGTTCTCGGCTAGAACCGCAACCAAAGTTTTCTCGGGTAATAATTACTTTTTTGCCAAGAATATCAGTTTTTGGATTAAAACCGTCAAGCTTTAAATCTTCAAGAAGATAAGGTTTTAAAGCCTGCTTTGAAATTTCTGTAAGATATTTAGCTGGTATAATTTCATCTGTGTTGATGTCAGAACGATCAAGAAACAGAACATTTCCGCCAAATTGTTTCATTTTTTTTCCTCCAAGTTATTTATACAAAGGTGAGTTAGTAATTGTTCCAGCTATTGCAGTTGCAGCTGCTGTTGCTGGACTCATAAGATGTACCATTCCACCTTTACCCATTCGTCCGTTAAAATTTCGATTTGTTGTAGAAGCACAAACTTCTCCGCTAGCAAGAACGCCGTTACTCATTCCAAGACATGCACCACAAGTAGGATTTGTAACGCAGAACCCTGCGTCAAGGAATATATCAATAAGTCCTTCATCAACTGCCATTTTGTAAATTTTTGGAGTTGCTGGGCTTACAATTCCACGAACTCCGTGCGCAATTTTATGTCCTTTAAGAACACTTGCCGCAATGCGAAGGTCGCTTATGCGTCCGTTTGTACAAGAACCAATATAAACTTGATTTACTTTTGTTCCTTCCATCTCAGAAATCTTTTTAACCTGATCTGGTTTGTAGCCAACTGTACAAACAGGTTCAAGGTCAGAAAGGTCGTAAGTATAAACTTTTTCGTAAACAGCGTCATCATCAGAACGCCACTGAGAATAATCTTTTAAAGCGTCTTCTTTTGTTTTGTATTCATCTTTAATAAATTCCCAAAGATAATCAACAGTTTTTATATCTGGATAGCAAATTCCACTTGTTCCGCCAGCTTCTATAGCCATATTGCACAACGTCATTCGGCTTTCCATATCAAAGTTGTCAATTATTGGACCTGTAAATTCTACAACACAGTTTGTAGCACCGTTTACGCCAATTTTGGAAATTAAATAAAGAATTACGTCCTTTGCGTAAACGCCTTCTTTTAATGTTCCGTTAAGTACAAATTTAATTGATTTTGGTTCGCGGAAAGAGCAAACGCCTTTTAAAATTCCAACTTCAAGGTCTGTTGTTCCAACACCTGCAGCAAAAGCACCAAAAGCGCCGTGTGTACAAGTGTGGCTATCGCCCATAATTACTGTAAATCCTGGGCGAACAAAGCCTTTTTCTGGAAAAATTGCATGGCAAACGCCGTTTTGTCCAATGTCAAAAAAGTCTTTTATATCGTTTCTAAATGCCCATTCGCGTAAAATTTTACCCTGTTCTGCAGTTTTGCTGTCTTTTGCAGGAGTTACGTGGTCAATTACAGCTTTGATTTTTGTTTTGTCAAACACTTTGTCTTTTCCGCGTTCAACTAGGTCGTTAATAGCAATTGGTGTTGTAATTTCATGGCAGAAAACTCTGTCAAGTTTAAGTACATAAGTGTTAGGAAATGGTGTGTCTACAAGATGTTTTTCAAAAATCTTTTGTGCAATTGTTTTACCCATAAT
>CAZJOU010000405.1:0-1797 GCA_964547685.1 uncultured Treponema sp.
AAAACTCGACATTTGGACTATTATTTATATTTTAAAAAGATGAACTTTTACGAATTAAAAGCATTTGTTGTTTTAAGCAAACAATTACATTTTGCAAAAACTGCCGAAGAAGTTAATTTAAGTCCTTCGGCGTTAAGTCGCATTATTTCGCGCTTAGAAGAAGAAACTGGAACAGATTTAATTGACCGTTCCAACAGAAAAGTTGAACTTACGCCAAACGGCAAACTTTTTGCAGATTTTGCTCGCGAAACTTTAGAAAAAGAAGCCGATTTAATTGCAAGTTTTAATGGCGAAAAAAACAAAATAACAGGAACGCTACACGTTTACGCTTCTGTTACGGCTTGTTACGTAATTTTGCCTTTATTTATAAAAAAACTTGCAGAAAATTATCCAGGAATTCAAGTTGTTTTGGAAACAGGAGACCCAGCGGGCGCAATTTCTGCCGTTCGCGAAGGAAGAGCAAATCTTGCAGTTGCGGCAATTCCAGAAGATGGACTTTCGTATATGGAAACAATTAGCGTTCGCCATTCGCCTTTAATTTTTGCGGCAAGTAACAAAAGCAACTTTAACTTTGAAAATAGTTCGCCGCAAGATTTTATTTCTACTGTTCCGCTAATTTTACCAAAAACTGGGCTTGCGCGTCGCCGTTTTGACGAATGGGTGCGTAGCCGAAACGTAAAGCCAATTATTGCGGCAGAAACAGAAGGAAACGAAGCAATTTTAGCACTTGCTCAACTTGGAATTGGAATGGGACTTGTTCCAAAAATTGTTTTAGAAAGTGGTCGCTATCCAAATAATTTTGTAACGTATTCAGCTGGAAATATTTTAGGTTATTACGACATTGGTTTTATTCGTCGCAGTGAACTTTACGGAACTCAAAGTAGTAAACGAATTCAACAAGCGGTTAGCGACATTTTACATTCTACGGATTGGCAAAAAAAATAGTGAACGGGGCGTTGCGGGGTGTCCCCGCTGGGTGGGGTAGCGAAAGACCGCGTGCGGGCTGAAGCGAGGGCGGGGCTCCGCCCTTCTAAATGGGAAAAAAAATATGACAGACGAACAATATTCTGCTTTGGAAAATTTTAGAACTGAATTTAAAGAAAAAATTGCAGAATGGAATAAAAAAATTCCAAATTTAATGGATTTGCAAAAAATTGCTGCAAAAGAAGCAAAAACGCCGGAATATTCATTTGAAACTCCGATTGTTTATAATCGCGCACTAGACGAAATTTCACAAAATGACGAAATTAAAATTTTTGTAATTGGCGATAATCCCGGAAAAGATGAACAACTTTTAAAAAATAACAAATATCTTGTAGGTCAGGCTGGAAAACTTGGCGAAGGATTTTTTAAGAAGAATCCTGAACTTAAAATTGATTTTAGAAAAAACGTTATTATTTTAAATAAAACGCCAATTCATTCGGCAAAAACTGTGCAACTAAAAAGCATTGTAAAAAATGGCGGAAAAGTTGTGCTAGATTTAATAGAAGAAACTGAATGTTGGATGGCAAAAAAAACTTGTGAACTTGCAAGTGCGCTTGGCGCAAAAATTTGGCTTGTTGGCTACAGTGAACTAAAACCTAAAGGAATTTTTGTAAAATATCGCGATGAATTAAAAAAATGTGCAGAAAACTTAAGCGAATGGGAAAATATTTATGTTTTTCAGCATTTTTCTATGAATAGATTTTCTATTGATTTAAAAAACTTTTTGGCTTTGCCGGAAAATCAAAATATTTCGCTAAGCGAAGCGTTAGAAAAACTTGGAAAGTTGCATAGAGAAGAAATTTTTAATTAGCC
>CAZJOU010000406.1:0-1794 GCA_964547685.1 uncultured Treponema sp.
CCTGATATGTCGCCTCCAAATTACGACTATCTGATGCGCGAGTACGAGCGTTTCAGCGCGGACCGTGAATGGATGCCGCGTGTTGTCTTGATGGCGAAAACCGTTCTGGTCTGGCTTTATCAGCTTTCAAAAAAATACAACCGCGAAATCACGCGCCTTGACCAGATTCCAGACGAAGAGCTTGATTTGCTCCGCGACGAGGGATTTACAGGCTTGTGGCTGATTGGGCTTTGGGAGCGTTCGAGCGCGAGCAAGAGAATCAAGCAGATGTGCGGAAACCCGGAGGCGGCGGCGAGCGCGTATTCACTTGAAGATTATGAAATTGCAGGAAACCTGGGCGGCTGGGACGCGCTTGCAAATCTTCGCACAAGATTGTGGCAGCGCGGAATCCGGCTTGCAAGCGACATGGTTCCGAACCACACAGGAATGGACTCAAAATGGGTTGTTGAAAAGCCTGACTTGTTTATGCAGCGGCGTGACAATCCTTTTCCGCAGTACACTTTCAACGGCCCGAACTTGAGCCATGACGGACGCGTTGCAATCTATCTTGAAGACCATTATTACTCAAAATCCGACTGCGCGGTTGTGTTCAAGCGGGTTGACACTCAGACAGGCGACACACGCTACATTTACCACGGAAACGACGGAACCGGAATGCCGTGGAACGACACAGCACAGATTGACTTTTTGAATCCAAAGGCGCGCGAGGAAGTTATGCAGGAAATTCTGCACGTCGCGCGGAACTTTCCGATTATCCGTTTTGACGCGGCGATGGTTCTTGCGAAAAAGCACATCAAGCGGCTTTGGTATCCGGAGCCTGGAAAAGGCGGCGACATTGCCACACGAAGCCAGTTTGCCCTGAGCGCGGAAGAGTTTGAGAAGCGGATTCCAAATGAGTTCTGGCGCGAGGTTGTTGACCGCGTTGCAAAGGAAGTTCCAGACACGCTTTTGCTCGCCGAGGCTTTCTGGATGATGGAAGGATATTTTACGCGCACGCTCGGAATGCACAGAGTCTACAACTCGGCTTTTATGAACATGCTCAAAAAGGAAGAGAACTACAAGTACCGCCAGACCGTCAAGAACACGATTCAGTTTGACCCGCAAATCTTGAAACGCTACGTGAACTTTATGAACAATCCAGACGAGGAGACGGCGGTTGCGCAGTTTGGAAAAGGCGACAAATATTTTGGTGTCTGTACCTTGATGGTCACAATGCCTGGCTTGCCGATGTTCGGGCACGGGCAGATTGAAGGATTTGAAGAAAAGTACGGAATGGAATACACGCGCGCCTACCGCGACGAGCAGCCTGACCAATATTTGATTGACCGGCACAAGCGCGAGATTTTCCCGCTGATGAAAAAACGCTACATTTTCGCGGGCGTTGAGGACTTTTTGTTCTATGATGTGTGGAATAACGGCAGCGTGAACGAAAATGTCTTCGCCTACTCAAACAAATGCGGCAGTGAATATTCACTTGTCTTCTATAATAATAAATACGAGCGCGCTTCCGGCTGGATAAAGCAGTCGTGTGAATACGCAGTCAAAACTGGAAGCGGCGACAACGACAAAAAGCTTGTGTCGCGCTCAATTTCGGAAGGCTTGGGACTTTGGGGCAAGGAAGATTTCTATATGATTTTCCGCGAGCAGAGGAGCAACTTGTGGTACATCAGAAAGTCAAAGGAAATCTGCGACCACGGAATGTTCATCGCCTTGAACGGATTTGAAACCCAGATTTTCCTTGACATCAGGCAGGAAAAGGACGTTGACGGAAACTTGGCTGAACTCTGCAATTTC
>CAZJOU010000407.1:0-1783 GCA_964547685.1 uncultured Treponema sp.
ATTATAAATTATAAATTCAGCATTGTTGTTCCTAATTTTTATTTTGACATCTATCTTAAATGAAATATAATAGTAAAGAGTTGGTTTGGGTTCGGGAGGCACATCATGGCAATTATTGCAATTTCAAGACAAGTAGCAGCATTGGGCGATGAAATTTCAATGGCGCTTTCAAAAAAACTCGGCTACAGATTTATAAATCGAAAAGAATTGGAAAAACGAATTGTAGATTTGGGATTTCCAGAAAGTAAATTAAAAAAATATGACGAAAGAAAACCAGGATTTTTTGCTTCTTTAGTAAAAGACCGCGATGAATATTTAAATTATCTTCAAACTGCAGTTTTAGATGCAGCCGCAGACGGAAATTGTATTTTGCTAGGTCGTGGTTCTTTTTTAATTTTGGAAGAATTGCCAAATCTTATTTCGCTACGCTTTGTTGCAAAAGATTCAATTAGAATTGACCGTTTAATGAAAGAACATAATTGGAACGAAAAGCAAGCACTTCAGCGCATAACAGAAAGCGAC
The DNA here is from genome assembly GCA_964547685.1 of uncultured Treponema sp. Taxonomy (GTDB): domain Bacteria; phylum Spirochaetota; class Spirochaetia; order Treponematales; family Treponemataceae; genus Treponema_D. Next base: position 523 of record CAZJOU010000407.1, read on the forward strand.
AACAATCGACGTGGCTTTCATAAAAGTTTTTTTAACGCAGAAATAGAAAATCCTCAGCATTTTTTAATGGTAATGAATACTGGAATGTTTGATGTAGAATCTGCTTCTGACACAATTGTTGCAATAACAAATGCACTTTCTACGCCACAAAAGGAAGAAGCGGGAAAAGCCAAACTTCAAGAATTAATAAAATGTCAACATTTAGTAAATAAACTTGTTTTTGAATACAAGTTGAATATAGAATTTTTACGCGCCGTAATAAGCGGAAACACGCTAACGCTTCAAGGCGTTGCCGATTCTTCCGTTCTTGTAGAGCGAGCAATAAAAATTAGCGCAGTTGAACTTCCTGGCTACAACATAACTTCGTCAATTAGCGTAGTTCAAGATTTTAAGGCTCGAATATAAGCGAATATAAAACTTGCGATTGACTTAAAACAACAAAAGGTAAATACTAAAAATATGAAAACTTCCAACAAATTTACATTAGCCCGCGTTTGCTTTGCACCAATTTTTTTCTTTTTGTACTTTATTCCAATTTGGTCGCAAAATGCGCTACTTGCAAAAATTTCTGCTTGCATTATGATTCCACTTTTAGCCCTTGCGCAACTTACAGATTATTTTGACGGTCATTATGCAAGAAAAAATGGCGAAGTAAGTGATTTTGGAAAACTTTTTGACCCATTTGCAGATGTAATGCTAAATTTAACATTGTTTGTTTGCGCACAACATTCGTTTAGCCAACAATTAAATCCAAGCGGTTATATGCCAATTGTTTGCTTTGTTTTAATTCTTTATCGCGAATTTACAATGAATTTTATTAGAATGGTTGCCGTAAGTCGCGGAACTGCAATAGCCGCGCGAAAAGGCGGAAAATTAAAAACTGTATTTTACATTGCCTCTGGATTTTACGTTCTTGCTATAGAATCATTAATTCGTTTTGGCGGTGTAGATTTATCTGCTTGCATAAACACATTGCATATAGTTGCTTTCGTAATGTTTGCAATATGCGTTTTGCTAAGTTACATTTCTTTTATAGACTACATTCGAGCCTTTGCCGGAATTTTTAAAGAATCAAAATAATTTTTATATTTTGGGCGTGCCCCTTATAAAAAGGAAAATGCTAAAAAATTGCTCCAAGTATTCGCAATTTTTCTAAACGCATTATCCATTTTATAAGGGTCGGGCTTTGCAGGGCTCTCGCTTCGCTCGCCAAGCACGCGTTGCGTGCAATCTCGCTTCGCTCGCCTAGCGGCCGGCCGTC
>CAZJOU010000408.1:0-1778 GCA_964547685.1 uncultured Treponema sp.
CCAAGATAACCGCAAAGCAATGTAATAGGAACTAATTTTTTAGACATTTTTTAACTCCAAATAAATAATCAACTCAATTTCTTTCTGTAAAAATATAATAAAAAATGAACGAAAAGAAAATAAAAATAGGTAAATTATGAAAAATAGATTCCCGTGTCAAGCACGGGAATGACAATTTTTTTGTCACATAATAACAATTTTTTACAATTCGCTTATGCGTTCAATAGATTTGCTAAATCTTTTGCCGTAAAGTGCAAATCTTCTGCAACTTTTTGAGCCGGGCCAGATTCACCAAAACGATTAATACAGAACAAATCTTTTTTACTTGTTGCATAACATTTCCAGTTTTCGCTAATTCCGGCTTCTGCGCAAACAATTCGCTTTGCTCCGCCAAAAAGTTCGCTCTTTACAGAATCGTCGCTTTCGTCAAATTTGTTGTAATCAATAACGGAAACAACGCGAATATTTTTGCCACTAGCAATTTTTGCCGCTTCTATTGATGTAGAAACTTCCGAACCTGTAGCTAAAATTGTAATTTCTGGCTTTCCGTCGCAATCCAAAGCAATATATGCTCCGTTTTTGCGAATACTATTTTTCCAATCTTTGTCTGCCTTTGCAAAACCTTGCAACGCTTGGCGAGTAAGAGCCAAACAAACCGGATGATTTTTTGATTCGTACGCCATTTTCCATGCTTCTAACGTTTCTTGTGCGTCTGCTGGGCGCAAAACTTGAACATTTGGAATTGCTCGTAAAGAAGCCAAAGTTTCTACTGGTTGATGTGTAGGCCCATCTTCGCCAACATAAATTGAATCGTGTGTAAGAACGTAAATATTAGGAAGATTCATTAAAGCGGCAAGTCTAAGTTGAGCGCGCAAATAGTCCGCAAAAACCAAGAAAGTTGCGCAAAAAGGACGAAGTCCACCGTGAAGATTTATTCCAGAGCAAACTGCGCTCATTGCAAATTCGCGAATTCCAAATTCTATTGTTCTTCCAGTTCTGTTTGTTGGATTAAAAATTCCGCCACAATCTTTTAGTACAGTTTTGTTTGGTCCTGCTAAATCTGCAGAACCGCCAACAAGATTTTCGTATTTTTGCGCCATATAATTAAGCGATTTTCCGCTTGCGTCGCGAGTTGCCATTTTATCATCTTCTGTAAATGCTGGCTCTTCTACTTCTTTTGTTGGTTGGTCGTTAAAATATTTGTCCCATTTTTTTCTTAAATCAGGATTTTCTTTTGACCATTCGGCAAATTCTTGTTTCCATTCGTCTTCTTTCATTGCCCAAGACGCTTTTTTAGAATTAAAATATTCGTATGCTTCTGGAACAACGTAAAATTCTTTATCTTCTGGAATGCCTAAAAAGCGTTTTGCGTATTTAATTCCTTCTTCGCCAAGTGGCGCACCATGAGTTTCGGCAGTTCCTTGTTTTGGCGAAGAATAACCAATTATAGATTTTAAAATAATTAAACTTGGTTTATCTGTACATTTTTTTGCTTTTTCTACAAGTTTTAAAATTTGACTAGGTTTGTACATATTTCCGCGAAGAACTTGCCAACCATACGCTTCGTAACGTTTTGCAATATCTTCGTTAAAAGTAATATCAGTTGAACCGTCAATAGAAATTTTATTCATATCGTAAAAAACAATAAGTTTGCCAAGTTTTAAATTTCCAGCCAAAGAAGACGCTTCTGAAGAAACACCTTCTTCTAAGCAACCTTCGCCAACAAGCGAATATGTATAATGATTTACGATTTTATGATTTTTTGTATTAAAACGTGC
>CAZJOU010000409.1:0-1778 GCA_964547685.1 uncultured Treponema sp.
CATGAGATTCATTTATTGCATCTTTTACACCTTTTATAAGTTCTTTTAATTCTTCGTTTTCTGAGTTGACAGTTTCATTTTGTTGTATAAAAACAGAAAGTTCTCCATTTTTAATAAGATTTTCAATTGACAGTATTTCATTTTCATTGTATTTTGGATTCATGAATCCGTTTTCAGCAGATTTGCTTAGGGATTGGGCAGTATTGTTTTCAGTCCGCACATTTGTAAGTCTGTTGTCAACGGATTTACATTCTTGTCTGATTATTTTATCTGCATATAAAATTTGATTAATATCTGTTATTTGTTTTGTAAATCTAGAAAAATCTTTGTTATGAGTTCCTATCACGATATTTTTTTCATCTTTGAATACAACAACAGATTCTATAATCCGATTTTTATTTTTATCTTCACGATAGAATGATTTTCCATAAATCCGAACAGGTTTTAAAGTATTGCTTTTTGAATCAAAAGATTCTGAATCAAAAATAATGCTTGGTGTTGTTAGGGTCTGATATGCTGCTGCCAAAAGATAACTTCTATCAGATTTTGAAAATTTTTCAAATTGATGTTCACCCATTTTAACAGTTTCAACTGGAGTTTCGATACTTTTATTTTTAAACAATACATTATAGTTTTGTTCTGTGTAGGCAATAATAGGGAGTTTTTCTGCATCTTTATCTAAGGCTTCTAATAAATCACTTTGAAAAGATTCTATGTTGGAATTTTCATTACTAGCGATTTCATCTTTCGAATAAACAACATTTCCGTTTTCATCAAGTTCAGCATTTTCTGCTGCTTTCTGTTGCATTAATTCAACTGCTTCCGCTTGATTGTATAAGTCTTTTAATGCTTCTTCGTTTTCTTGTTTGACAGTTTCATTTTGTTGTTGTATATTTTCATTAAGCAAAGTGGTTGATGGTCGCAACATGGTAGCGAGGGGGTTCTCTTCAAGAGAACGCCATATTGTAGGTTCGACTCCTACCGCCATTTTGCTATATTGATTTCCATTTAAATCTTCTGTCTTAACTTTTCCAACTGTAACAATATAGTTTCCAAGTTCATCTTTATTAAAAACGACTTTATTTGAATGAGAGTTGTCTTTAGAATCAAGCCCAACTAACATAAAATTTTGGTGTTTTTTATCATTGTCTATATATGCGATTTCACAAGATTGAATAAATTCAAGCATTCCTTTCATTTCTTCAATCCGCAATGACTGCTCATAACCACCTTTTCTCTGAGGTCTGACATGCGCTATTTCTGAACGCATAAAGAAATTTGCATTTTCAATGCCAAGTTTTTTAGCAAGTTCTTTGTTTAATTGAGGAAGTTTTATTATAGACGGAATATTTTTATAATTTGGTTTAGGTTCTTGATATAATGCGTCTACAATTTTATTAAATTCTTCTTGTGTTACAACTTTTAGATTTTTTATTTCTTCTTCTTTTAAATCTGAATGTATTTTTAATTCTGGAATTTCTTTTAATTCTTCTTTTTTATTTTTATAATTTTCAAAAGTTTCATTCCATTCGCTAAAAACTTCTTCTTCTTTTTTATAAGCAACATCATGTATAAATATATTTTCTGTTTCTAAAGAATCAAAAGATGAATTAAGTTTATCTGAAAGGGCTCTGTTAGTTGTATACAAATAACCTCTTAAATTATCACCTATTGCATGGCTTTCATTTATTGCGTTTTTTATTTCTTTTATAAGTTCTTTTAATTCTTCGTTTTCCATTTCATTATTCCTTGTTATTTGAAGTGATGTTTTTTCTTGT
>CAZJOU010000410.1:0-1774 GCA_964547685.1 uncultured Treponema sp.
GTTAGAAATTATATGAATTTTTACGAAATGATATAAAATCGTATAAAAATATATAGAAACGTATAAAATCATATAAAATTGTATAAAAACGTATAGATTTTGGGAAAAGTTCGTCATTCCTGTGTCAAGCATAGGAATGACACGACATTTCCCAAAATATATAAATTTCTAAAAAATATTTTTTCTAACTAGATTGACTTTTTATAATAGTTAGTCTATGCTAACTCTAGTTTAATCTTAGGACGGTGAACCTATGGACGAGAAATTTAATCAAATTGTTGGTGCATTCAAAAAGAAAGGATGCCGCATTACAGAACAGCGTAAACAGCTAGTTTATATAATTTTAAAAAATCCTGGATGTTCGTGCAAAGAACTTTATTATCTTGCTAGAAGAACAGATAATGAAATTGGGCGCGCTACGGTTTATAGAACGGTCCATTCTTTAGAAGATTTAGGATTTGTTCAAAAGAACAACGTTGTTATTTGCTAGTTTTTTTTGTATTATGGCTACCGTTTGAGTAGCCATTTTTTTTGTATAGAACAATTCTTTTTTTTGCGTTATAATCTTATAGTTTTAAAATGATTTTTTAAGGACAAATTATGTACAAGCCAGTTAGTTCAAAAGTTGATTTTCCAAAACAGGAAGAAGAAATCTTAAAATTCTGGAAAGAAGACGACACTTTTAAAAAGTCTGTAAGCCAGCGAGAAGGGCAACCTGAATATGTTTTTTATGACGGACCGCCATTTGCAACAGGACTTCCGCATTTTGGTCATTTTATTCCTTCTACAATTAAAGATATTATTCCGCGCTACCAGACGATGAAAGGCAAAAAAGTTGAACGTCGTTTCGGTTGGGATTGTCACGGACTTCCGGTAGAAAACTTGATTGAAAAAGAACTTGGAATTAACTCTAAGCACGAAATAGAAGCGTACGGAGTTGCAAACTTTAACGACAAATGCAAGGCTTCTGTTTTAAAATATACTTCTGAATGGCGCGAAACTATTACGCGAATGGGGCGCTGGGTTGATTTTGACCACGACTACAAAACAATGAATCCAGATTATATGGAATCTATTTGGTGGGTTGCAAAATCGCTTTGGGACAAAGGTTTAATTTACGAAGGAAAATACATTCTTCCATATTGTCCGCGCTGTTCTACAGTTCTTTCTACGCACGAACTTGCGCAAGGTTACAAAGAAAAACAGGATCCTGCAGTTACAATTCGTTTTAAGATTACAAAAGCACCTTCTGCAATCGACGACAAAGAAATGGCAAACGGAAAAACTTACTTTCTTGCTTGGACAACAACGCCTTGGACTTTGCCAAGTAACTTAGGTCTTTGTATGGGACCAGAAATTGAATATGTAAAGATTTTAGATAAAGATTCCGGCGATTATTACATTCTTGCAGAAAGTCGCTTGCACGCTTATTACAAAAACGAAACTGACTACGAAATTATTTACAAAAGATTAGGAAAAGATTTTATTGGTACAGAATACGAGCCACTTTTCCCATATTTTGCTTATCTTAAAGACCCTAAAAAATGTGAAGAAGAAAGCCACCAAAAATGCGAAAAGGGCGCATTCCGTATGTTCAATGCGGACTACGTTTCTACAGAAGACGGAACTGGAATTGTTCATATTGCGCCTGCTTTTGGTGAAGAAGATAACAAGGTTTTTAAGGGAACTGGAATTCCAAATGTTGAACCAATGGACGCAGAATGTAAGTTTACAAAAGAAGTTTCTGATTACGTAGGAATTTTTGTAAAAGATG
>CAZJOU010000411.1:0-1770 GCA_964547685.1 uncultured Treponema sp.
GCAGAAATTAGCGGATTTTTTAAACTTTCTTCAATAGAAGAATATAAAAGCAAAGGTTTTGGATTTGTTCAGCAAACTTCGCCTTTTACAGCACATTTTTTAAACTTAAAACGTGAACCAAAATTAGAAAACTTAAAAACGGTTAGCGAAAAAACTTTAAGTGCAATTTCTAAATCAATATCAGAATGATGCACAAAAGGAAATAAAATGACATTAAACGAACTTGACCAATATTTTAGAAGTTTTTTAAAAATAGAAAATTATCTTTCCGACGTTTCTAAAAACGGAATTCAAATTCAAAATGCAGAACCAAATAAAAAGCAAATTAAAAAGGTCGCGTTTGCAGTTGACGCTTGCGAAGCAACTGTACAAAAAGCGGCAGAAATTAGCGCAGATGTTCTTTTTGTTCATCACGGACTTTTTTGGCCAGAATGTGAAGTTTTAGTTGGTTCGCCTTACAAACGAGTTGCGCCGTTTATAAAAAACGACATTGCACTTTACGCTTGTCATATTCCGCTAGATGCAAATAATCCTTATGGAAATAATTATGGACTTGCCGCAAGAATTGGATTAAAAAATTTACAGCCATTTGGCGAATGGCGCGGAATGATTTGTGGCGTAAAAGGTGAGTTAGAAAAATCTATTAATATAGAAGAACTTGTAAAAAAAGCGCATAACAAAGGCGAAAAACCTTTAAAAGTTTTGCCTTTTGGAAAAAAAGAAATTAAAACTGTCGGAATTATTTCTGGTGGCGGCGCAGAAGATGTTTCGCAAGCAATTTCGCAAAATTTAGACGCTTACATTACCGGCGAAGTTGAACATACAATTTTTCATTATGTAAAAGAATCGGAAATTAATTTTATTGCAATGGGACATTATTTTAGCGAAACTATTGGCGTTCAGAATATTGCAAAAAAACTTGCAGAAGAAACCGACATTAAAACAGAATTTATAGATTTTCCAACAGAATTGTAACATTTTGTAATTTTGCGCTACAAACTTGCGTTACGATTGTAAAAACCAAGCCAAAATTGTAGAATAATATTAGCCTAAATTTCGACTTTTAAAAATTTGTTTTTTTCGCACAAAAAAATGTCATTATCGGGCTCGACCCGATAATCTTTTTGTGCAAATTGCATAATAGATTGCCGTGTCAAGCACGGCAATGACACAATTCGATAAAAGTCGAAGTTTAGGCTAGTAATTATTTTTTACGAGGTCGTATTTATGGAAGAAATTCTTGAATTGTTGCGGCAAAATGCTAGGCTTTCGGTTGCGGATATTTCTGCAATGACTAAAAAATCAGAAAGCGAAGTCGCCGCCATTATTAAAAAACTTGAAGATGACGGAATTATTTTAAAATATGCGGCCATTGTAAATCCAGAAAAATCTGGCGAAAGTAAAGATAAAGTTCGTGCGGAAATTCAGTTGCAAGTTACGCCGGAACGCGAACACGGATTTGACGCGCTTGCCGACAGAATTTATCGCTTTCCGCAAGTTAAGTCGCTATTTTTAATGAGTGGCGGCTACGATTTTAAGGTAATTATCGAAGGCGACTCTTTGCAAGACGTTGCGTTTTTTGTTTCTAACAAACTTGCAACTTTGGAAGGCGTTCGTTCTACAAAAACTTGCTTTATTTTAAAAACTTACAAAGAAAACGACATTGTTTACGTAGAAGACGAACGCGACCGCCGCGAAGCGCAAGCGTAGTGACAAACGGGGCGTTGCGGGGTGTCCCCGCACGGTGGGTAGCGAGCAACGAAGTGCGAG
>CAZJOU010000412.1:0-1766 GCA_964547685.1 uncultured Treponema sp.
AGTTCTTCGCGGACAATTTTTGCGGCTTCGCTTGCGGCGTTTTCTTTTGGAATTAAGTGCGCTTCGCTTTCCTTTCGCATTTTAATTTCTACGTTCGGAAGATTTTTTTCGCCAACAACAATTCGCACAGGAATTCCAATTAAGTCAAAATCCTTAAACTTTACGCCAGGACGTTCATTTCTATCGTCTAGCAAAACTTCGATTCCGTCTTTTTCTAGTTCCGCGTAAATTGCATCGCTAACTTCTTTCATTTGTCCGTCGTAACGAACAGGAACAATTACAACTTGGAACGGAGCAACTGTCATTGGCCAAATAATTCCATTTTCGTCGTTGTTTGCTTCTATAACGCTTGCTAAAGTTCGGTCAACACCAATTCCGTAGCAGCCCATTAGCGGAACAACTGGTTTTGCATTCTGGTCAAGATAAGTTACGTTCATTGATTTTGTGTATTTGTTTCCCAACTTAAAAATGTGGCCAAGTTCGTTTCCTTTTTTCATATAAAAAGTTCCGCCACATTCTGGGCATTTGTCGCCTTCTTTGCAAGTGCGAACATCAGCAACCATAAAAGGTTTGTAGTCGCGTTCTGGTTCAATGTGCTTTAAGTGGAATCCGTTTTCGCCAGAACCGCCAATACAATCGTGCATTGTAAGCGTTGATTCGTCTGCCAAAATTGGAATTTTAATTCCGATTGGACCTACAAATCCGTGCGGAGCGCCAGAATATTTTAGAACATCTTCGTCGCTTGCAAGTTCTGCGCCACTTGCTTTTAATACAGACGCAAGTTTTGCTTCGTTTACATCCAAATCGCCACGAATTAAAACACAGAAGAAAGTTTCTGGATAGTACGTTTGTCCGCCTTCTGTTACAGTTTTAGCATTTTTGTACTGTTCATTTTTCGACAAATCAACTGACGCATTGTAAACTTTGTAAATTAACGCTTTTAAGAAAGTTGTAGATTTTTCGCCAAAAAACTTTTCCATATCATCAATAGAAAAAACATTTGGAGTTGCAACTTTTTCTAGCGGCAAATCTGATTTTTTTTGCGGATTTCCGTTTGAATCAAGCGCAGTTTCTTTAGCGCAAGCGGCTTTTTCCACATTTGCAGCGTAATCGCAATTTGGGCAAAGCAAAAGCGTGTCATCTCCAACTGGACTTTCTACCATAAATTCTTCTGAACCAGAACCGCCCATTGAACCTGTGTCCGCACGAACAGAAATTGTTTTTAAGCCAAGTCGCTTAAATATTCGGCGATAAGCAGCTGCAATATTGTCGTAAGACGAATCCAAATCATTTTGGTCTTTATCAAAAGAATATGCGTCCATCATTGTAAATTCGCGTCCTCGCATAACTCCGTAACGTGGGCGAATTTCATCGCGATATTTTGTGTTGATTTGATAAACGCTAAAAGGAAGTTGTTTATAAGAAGAAAGTCCTTCGCGAATTAAAGCGGTAAACGCTTCTTCCGCAGTAGGAGAAACAACCATATCTTGACCTTGACGATTTTGCGCTTTTAGCATTTCGTCGTGCATTTTGTCCCAACGACCAGATTCTTTCCATAAGTCGCCAGGCTGAATAACAGTCGGCTTCATTTCTAAAAGTCCGGCTTTGTCTAATTCTTCGCGAATAATTTGTTCAAGTTTTTTAAAAGAGCGGAAACCAAGCGGCATATAAGCGTAAAGTCCGTTTCCAAGTTTGCGCAACATTCCGCTTCGCATCATAAGTTTGTGGCTTGCAATAACTGCATCGTTAGGCGCATCGCGCAATGT
>CAZJOU010000413.1:0-1765 GCA_964547685.1 uncultured Treponema sp.
TATAAATTTATACAAAAATTATACATTAAAACTGTTAAATATTGAATAAAATCTTCCGAAAAGAAAGTAATATGTCGTCAAATAGTTACGAAAAACCAGATTATTGGTCACAAAAAGCATTTTCAGAAGGTTATCCGGCGCGTTCAGTTTATAAACTTAAAGAAATGGACGAAAAGTTTGGCTTACTAAAAAAAAGTTGCAATGTTCTAGACTTAGGTGCTGCACCAGGAAGCTGGACAACTTTTCTTTTGCGAAACTTAGGAAAAGAAAGCAAAGTTGTAAGTTGCGACTTAAATCCGCTTTCTAAATCTGTTCGTGGCGAAAATCTTACTTTTATTCAAGGCGATTTAAATGATTCAGAAATTCGAAATCAAATAAAAACGCTTGGACCTTACGATTTGGTTGTTTGCGATGCAGCTCCTTTAACTACTGGAAACAGAATTGTTGATACAGCGCGTTCTGAACAACTTGTAGAAATGGCTATTTGGTACGCAGAGTCAATGCTAAAAAAGGGAGGAAATTTTTGCGTAAAAATCTTTCAAAATGGAGATCAGCAAAAATTCTTAAAAAAAATGCGAGAATTATTTTCTTCTGCAAAAGGATTTAAGCCAGAAGCAAGCCGATCTGAATCTTTTGAAACTTTTCTAGTTGGAATTTCACGCAAATAGGTGGTAGAATATATGAATACAAACAAAGAATACAAGAGTTTTACCTTAAAAATGAAAATAGAAAATTTTTATAATAGATTATTTAGCACACGATTAAGAAAAATAGTTGTTCATTCTGTAATTGCGTTTTGCGGCGGAATTGCTGTTGCTTGGGTCGCTTTGTACGCAGCTTCTAACGTAAATGTAGAAAAAGGCGTTGGTGGTTTGGAAACTTCTGCCGTTCCAGAATTTGAAGAAGAAACCGAAAAGTTCGTTTCAGATTCAACAAATTCAACTGGCGAAAAAACTGTAGACGACGGACTTGCAGAATTAGACGAACTTGCTTTAATAGATTCAATTTCTGAAAATGATGTTGCTTCTGACAGTTTGGACGCTGCCGCAAAAGTTTTAGAAGAAGACGCATATTCTTCGGAAGGACTTGAACTTTGCTATTACACTTATCGCGTAAAAAAAGGCGATATGATTGGCTACATTGCCGACAATTTTGGAATTACGCAAGACACAATTATTAGCGTTAATAACATTCATCAGTCTAGGCTTATTCAAATTGGTCAATATTTAAAAATTCCTTCTATGCCTGGAATTATTTATACAGTAAAAAAGAATGGCGAAACGGCAGAATCTATTGCAGAAAAATATGAAGTTAGTGCAGAAAAATTTAGCAGAGTAAATAAACTAGAAAAAAATGCTTCTTTAGTTGCGGGGCAAACATTATTTGTGCCAGACGCTCAACTAGATTGGGTTACTCGCCAAGAAATTAATGGAGATTTGTTCCACAAGCCAATTCATTCTCGTTATTATCTTTCCTCTTATTATGGTTGGCGAAGTTCTCCGTTTAGCGGAAAAAGATCTTACCATTCTGGCGTAGATATGGCGTGCCCACAAGGAACTCCAGTTTATGCGGCTTTGGGCGGAACTGTAAGTTCTGTTGGTTATAACAGCGTTTACGGAAATTATGTTATTGTAACACATCATTCTGGTTACAAAACTTTGTACGGACATATGTCTAAACAACTTGTTACGCGCGGTCAATATGTTGCAACAAATTCGCGAATAGGACTTGTAGGTAGCACAGGATTAAGCACAGGCCCGCATTT
>CAZJOU010000414.1:0-1764 GCA_964547685.1 uncultured Treponema sp.
CCCCCCCCAAAAAAAAAAATAGACATCTGTGTCAATTTTTTTTACATTATGCTACTTTTGTGGATTTTAATGTTGGATAGCGGTTAAAGTAGTCGTTTGTGGTTTTTGCGGCAACTCCGCTTAAGACGATTAGGGAAATGCAGTTTGGAATTGCCATAAGTCCGTTTGTAATGTCGGCGATTGTCCAAACTTGGCTAATTGTCATATATGGTCCAATTGCTACGGCGATTATGTAAATTATTCTATAAATAAAAACTAATTTCATTTTTCCGTTAGAAAGATATTCCAAACATCGTTCTGAATAATAGTCCCAACCTAGAATTGTTGTGAATGCAAAGAAAACTAGACAAATCATAAGCAAGAATTGAACGGAACGTCCGTCGCCACCAAGAACGCTACTAAATGCTTTTGATGTTAGGTCTACGCCCTGAAGTGCAACTCCGCCAACTTGTGGAAGTATAAATTGTCCGTTGTTTGTAAACGCAATTACAATAGAAAGTCCTGTCATTGTGCAAACAATAATTGTGTCTATAAATGTTCCAAGCATAGAAACAATTCCTTGTTGAACTGGCTCTTCTACTTGTGCAGATGCGGCTGCAATTGCGGCAGAACCAAGGCCTGCTTCGTTAGAGAAAATTCCGCGCGCAATACCTTTTTGCATTGCGATTATCATAGAGCCAACTACGCCGCCAGTTACTGCTTTTGGTGCAAACGCTGCCTTAAAGATAACTGCAAATGCACCTGGAATTTTTGTTGCGTTCATTAATAAAACGCTAATTCCTAAGAATACGTAAAGGATTGCCATAAATGGAACTATTACTTGCGCAACTTTAGAAATGCGCTGAAGTCCGCCAAGTATTACAAGGGCTGCAAAAACTGTTACAATAATTCCAGCAATTACTGTTGCCCAAGAATAGTCGTTTCCGAAAAGCGTAAATGCAATGTGTTCAGAATTTGGGTCGAATGCGCCTTTTACTGCGGAAGCAATTCCGTTAATTTGTGTAAATGTTCCAATTCCAAAAAGTCCTACGCAAACACCGAATATTGCAAAAAGAACTGCAAGCCATTTCCAAGAAAATCCTGTGCGTTCTTTCATTCCTTTTTCGATTGTGTAAAATGGTCCGCCAAGTACGTGGCCGTCTGCTTTGTGTTCGCGATATTTTATTGCAAGCATACATTCTGTGTATTTTGTTGCAATTCCTACAAGGGCGGCAATCCACATCCAAAAAAGTGCGCCTGGTCCACCAGTTGCTATTGCGGTTGCAACGCCAACAATGTTTCCTGTTCCAATTGTTGCAGAAAGTGCTGTACACAATGCCGCAAATGGACTTACTTCGCCTTTGCCTGTTTTTTCATTTTGAAAAAGAGTTTTAAATCCGCGTCCAAGTTTTGTAAACTGAAGTCCGCGAAGTCGAATTGTTAAAATCAATCCGGTTGCTAGAATAAGAACGATTGTTGGTACGCCCCAAACAATATCGTCTACTTTTGAAAGGAATTCTGTGAATGTCATAGATGTCCTCTTTTCAAAATCTTTAATCTTATGCGCTTTTTGATTTTTGTTAGATTTTTAAGATTTTGATGTAAAAAAAATAAGAGTCAATTCAATAGCTTTTGCCATTTGAATTAGGCTCTCTAAAGAGTTGAAATAGACTTTTTACCCTGTCCACTTTGCCTGAGATGTCGGCTTGAATAGCCTTAACCCTTCGGCGCCCCAAGTTTGGGAACTCTCCAGAGAATCGCCTTCTAGTAACGCTAGCGACGATA
>CAZJOU010000415.1:0-1764 GCA_964547685.1 uncultured Treponema sp.
TTTTTTAATTGCAACACAGTTTTCTGTAGATTCCTGTGTCAAGCACAGGAATGACGCGAGAAACAAAATTCCCAAAATCTATAACTTTACATAAATTTTTATGCTTTAATTTCCGCCGTTTCTTGTGTAAGCGGCAAGTCCGCCTTCTTTTAATATTTTGCGACTTCGCTCTGCAAGATCGTTTTTTGCTTTTATAATTTTGTTACCCAACTTAATTTCAAAATCGCAGCCAGTATTCATAGCGTCTTCTATGTTTGTAAGTTCAAGAATATCGCCTTGCTTTATTTCGTCATAATCAGCTGGATTTATAAAAGTCATAGGAATAATTCCATAATTTATAAGATTTGCTTTGTGAATGCGTGCAAAACTTTTTGTAAGAATTGCTCTTACACCTAAATACATTGGACCAAGTGCTGCGTGTTCGCGACTAGAACCTTGACCGTAATTTTCGCCACCAACTACAATGCAGTTTGCAAAGTTTGCTTCCTCTGAGCGAGTGTAAAAAGTTTCGTCTAGGCGTGTTAGAGTAAATTTGCTAATTTCTGGAATATTAGAACGTAGCGGAAGAACTTTTGCTCCTGCTGGCATAATATCATCTGTAGAAACGTTATCGCCTGCCTTTAGGCGAACTGGCAAAGAAAGGCGAGGTTCGTATGGTCGGCATTTTGGACACGGTTTAATATTTGGTCCGCGAAGAATTTCTACTTTTTGCGCTTCTTCTAACGGAAGCGGAGGAATTATCATTCCGCGATCTTGCGCCGCTTTTAAAATATCATTAGTAGAAAGTCGTGGGTCTTTTCCGTCCAACATAGAAACGCGCATTCCATCTACATAAACAGGATCTTCGTAGTCTAAAGTTTCTGCTTCTGTAAAAACTCCAGTAATTGCCGCGGCTGCAGCAGTTTCAGGACTTACCAAATAAACATTTGCGTCCGCAGTTCCAGAACGACCTTTAAAGTTTCTGTTAAAAGTTCGTAATGTTACACCCTGACTGTTTGGCGCAAATCCTTGACCAATGCAAGGTCCGCACGCACTTTCCAAAAGTCTAAATCCTGCTTCAAAAAGTGTTTGTAAAATTCCAGCTTTAGAAGCCATTAAAATTGTTGTTCGGCTTCCTGGTGCAATTCCTGCTTCTACGCCAGGTGCAATATGCTTTCCTTTTACAATGGCAGCAACGCTTTCTAAGTCGTCTAGCGAAGAATTTGTGCACGAACCAATTACAACTTGAGTTACAGGTTTTCCTGCAAGAGATTTTATGGTGTTTATTACATCTGGATTATGCGGGCAAGCGGCTAATGCAGAAAGTTCGTCAAGATTTATTTCTATAAGTTTGTCGTACTTTGCGCCTTCGTCCGCTTTTTGTTCAGACCAATCGTTTCCGCGCCCCATAGATTCAAGAAACTTTTTAGTTTTTTCGTCCGAAGGAAAAATAGAGCAAGTTGCGCCAAGTTCTGCGCCCATATTTGTAATTGTAGCGCGCTGTGGAACTGTTAGCGTTTTTACGCCTTCGCCAAAATATTCGTAAATTGCAAGTGTTCCGCCCTTTACAGTTTCGCGGCGAAGAACTTCCAAAATAATATCTTTTGCGCCAACGCCTTTTCGTAATTTTCCTGTAAGTTTTACACCAAAAATTTTTGGCATAGCAAGGTGAAACGCTCCGCCGCCCATTGCAACGGCAACGTCAAGTCCGCCGGCACCAATGGCAATCATTCCAATTCCGCCACCAGTTGGAGTGTGGCTATCTGAACCAAGCAAAGTTTTTCC
>CAZJOU010000416.1:0-1753 GCA_964547685.1 uncultured Treponema sp.
TTCTTCCAGTTTCTTTTCCTGTGCATCCCAATCTTTTTGCTGGATTCCATACTTCTTTTTTATTTCACGCAACTTGCGCTTTAATGCAATGCATTTTTCGCTATTTGCTTTTATCGTGTTGTAGCGCGAAACAACAACTCTGCAAACGAATTTCTGCATATCATAATTCTTAGAAAAGTTTTCAATAGTTGCGCTCAACTGCTCGCAAGCAATATCAATGCTTGCTCCCTTCAGTTCAATCAGATAGCACAAATCATTTTCAACTATCAGAGCACAGTCGCATTTTTTAGATTCTGTAGTCGTTATAAGTCCACCATCAACCCAGAATCCAAGCACTTGTTTTTTACTAGAATTTTTTGCAACATAAGTTCGTTTATTTTGAGAAAATGAGATTATGCTTTCACATTGAGAATATTTTAGTGCGGTTTCTGGAATATCTGACTTTTGTATCATGCGAATTCAATATCCTCTAGCTTTTGATATTCCTCATTGATGGTTTGTGAACATCCGTCAATTTCACTGTTACTTATAAGCTTCAAGTCTTGGGAGATGATAGAGCGAACTGAGCCGTTTTCAATTTTATATGCAGCCACATTCTCTACTGGAATCTGGCGGTTCAAAGCTATGACAGAAGAACAATCTTTTCCTATTCTTGTAAGATTTCCTGCATAAATGCAGTTATTTAAAATTCCGAGCACATACGGGCTGTGTGTCGTTATTACAAGCCGATTTTTTTCAAATGAATTTGCATGAAGCACAAGGCTATCAATAATTTTTTTCTGATATTCAGGAAACAAATTTTGCTCAGGTTCTTCAACAATGTTTATAAAACTGGAATTCAAGTATTTTGAATATATGCCCGCATACTTTTCTAAATCATTTTTAATATCGTTGCGCCCAAGCCCTGTTTCAAAGAAAATTTGAATTTTTTTTGCTAGATTCGTGTCAGAAACAGCAGAAAGTATTGCATTCTGCTCGTCAGCGCTTAAATTTCTTAATTTATCCACCGCAGCTTGCTGGGTTTCTCTGTTAAGAAAATCAGTTACTATAACAAGCGGAATTGCTGACTGCAAACCGCTTGAAGCCTGCATCAAAGGAACTGATACATTCGACTCTTTTTCAGTTACCATAATAGTATCGATATTGGAATCATATTTTATTGAATATCTGTCTAAGCGCATAAACGAATTTTCATCTGCAACTTTTGGAAGATAATTTTTTTTCGCTTTGTTGATTTCTTTCTGCAACAATTTAAGCATTGGTGGCAGATTTTGAATTTTATCAACATTGTCCAAAACAGAAATAAGATTCCGTTCTGATGGCATATACATTATTTGAGGGCGAACATAATTACCTGATTCTTTAGATTCGATTTTAAGAGTCTTTTTTCTGATTGAAAAAGAACAATAATCTCCGATGTAGTCCAATTCTGTTTTTTCTGTAAAGTAAAATTCTGGCAGCAGCTGATTTGAACAAAGCTGTATGAAATCTTCATATAAAAAATTTTTTGTAACATCAAAGCCGCAAAAAAAGGCTTTCTCTAGCCAAGCAAAAGTGGAATACAATTTTGCGACAGTACTTTTTCCGGAACCTTGCTCCCCAATAAAAACTGTTAATTTTTGAACAGGCATAAAGCCTTCATTTTCTGAATAGCCATTCTTTATTGGTCCAAAATTCTTTACACGAAGTTCTGCCATTTGTAATCCGCCTTTTGTTTCAGAGATTATACCACACATTAAAAACTCTTTACACA
>CAZJOU010000417.1:0-1745 GCA_964547685.1 uncultured Treponema sp.
GGAAAATCTTTACAAATAGAAAAAGGAACTTACGCTTCTGACCTTATTAAAAATTTTAGCGAAAATGCAGAATCAATTTTGGCTGTAAAATTAAACAATAAAATTTATTCACTTGACCAAAAAATAACATACACTTGCAAAATTGAACCAGTTTTAATTAATTCAAAAGACGGTTCTAACGTTTATCGCCGTTCACTTTGTCTTTTGCTTGCAACCGCAGCGCATAAAATTTATCCAGAATCGCGCCTTTTAGTTGGTCACAGTTTAGGTTACGGATATTACTACACTTTTGCAGACGGAAAAAAAATTAGTAGCGAAAAAGTTGCTTTACTAGAAAAAGAAATGCAACGCCTTGTTCAAGAAAATCTTCCAATAGAAAGCGACACAATTTCTTATGCAGAAGCCACCGAACTTTTCGAAAAACTTGGCCTAGAAAAAACTAGAAAACAATTAAATTTTATAACTCCGCCAAAAGTAAAAATTAATTCAATAGGAAATTTTAGTGACCTTTATTTTGGTCCACTTGCACTTTCTACCGGAGTTTTAAAAACCTTTGCGCTAAAACCTTACGGCGAAGGATTTTTGCTACGCTTTCCAAATTCTTCTAATCCTTTTGAACTTCCAGAATTTGTAGACGAACCTAAATTATTTGAAATTTACACAAAATACAAAAAATGGGGACAAAGAATTGGAATTACATCTGCCGCAGATTTAAACGAACTTATTACAAAACGAAAAATTAACGATTTTATTGACATAACAGAAACTTTCCAAGAAAAAAACATTGCAGAAATTGCAGACCAAATTGTTCAGAAAAAAACAGTTCGCGTAGTTTTAATGGCAGGTCCTTCTTCTTCTGGAAAAACCACGACTTCTAAAAAACTTGCGCTAGAACTACAAGCTATGGGCTACGTTCCAAAAGTAATAAGCCTAGACTGTTATTACGTAGACCATTCTAGAACGCCAAAAGACGAAAACGGAAACTACGATTTTGAATGTCTAGAAGCATTAGATGTTGAACTTTTAAACCAAAATCTTGTAGATTTATTTGCAGGAAAAGAAGTTATAATTCCTTCGTATAATTTTCAAACAGGTGAACAAACTTTTGACGAAAAAAACAAAATGCGCCTTTCTGAACACGAAATTTTAATAATGGAAGGAATTCACGGATTAAATCCACGACTTACACCAAAAATTCCAAACGAATACAAGTTTAAAATTTATCTTTCTGCGCTAACACAATTAAACTTAGACGATCACAACCGCATTCCAACAAGCAATAACCGCTTAATTCGTCGCATTGTTCGCGACTATCAGTTTCGCGGAAAATCTGCCGCAGGCACAATAGCAATGTGGCCAAGCGTACAAAAAGGCGAACGTCTACACATATTTCCATTCCAAAACAACGCAGACGCAATCTTAAATACAGCGCTAGACTACGAGCTTAGCGTTTTAAAAGTTTACGCTGAACCACTTTTGCGTTGCGTAACGCCAAACGAACCCGAATATTCCGAAGCGTGTCAGTTGCTTTCGTTCCTAAACAACTTTGCAACAATAGCACCAACCCAAGTTCCAGTCCGCTCTATTATTCGCGAATTTATTGGCGGAAGTGCGTTTCACTACTAGGAATCAAAATTACATCCTGTAATTTCGTTTCCATTAAAACTTGCTTTGCAAGTTTTACGAGTACTTGGCGAACGTCCTGTCCGCCGTTTAGTGCGTTATGGTCGGCGTTGCCGACTATC